>JAJZFF010000254.1 GCA_021805485.1 Pseudomonadota bacterium | reverse complement strand
GGGCCGCGCCAGAGCGCCGCCGCCGCGGCGGCATCGCTCGCCGGGCGCGGCGGCGCGAGCGGCGCGACGGCCACCGGCCAGCCGCGTTCGGCAAGTCGCCGCGCCGCGACATAGCCATCCCCGCCATTGTTGCCCGGCCCGGCGAGCACCAGCACCCGGCAGGGGCGGAATCGCCGCACGATCGCCCGCGCGACTGCGGTACCGGCATTCTCCATCAGCATGAGCCCGGAGACGCCGCATGACAGCGCCGCCGTATCGATCAAACCCATTTCCTGTGGCGTATATAAAGCGTCCATGCCGCCCATGTGGGACAGAAGGCGCCGTCTTTGCTAGTCTTCCGTCGAAAGTGGAGGCTCGGATGGCGCAGGTGATCGCGGTGGCGCAACAGAAAGGCGGCGCGGGCAAGACGATGCTGGCGACCCAACTCGGCGTCGCCCTCGGAATGACGCGGCGGGTCGGCCTGCTCGACATCGATCCGCAGGGCTCGCTCGGCGCCTGGGCGCGGCTGCGCGCGGCCAATGCGAAGGCGCGTGCCGATCTCGCGGTCGAATCGGTGTCCGGATGGCGGCTCGCCAACACGCTCGACGCGATGCGCCGCGATTGCGACCTGCTCGTCATCGACACGCCGCCGGTGCTCGATTCCGACGCGCGGCGGGCGATCCGCGGCGCCGACCTCGTACTGGTGCCGCTGAACCCCTCACCGCCCGATCTCTGGGCGGCGGAAGGCACACTGACATTGGCGGCCGAGGAACGCCGCCCCGTCGCGCTGGTGTTCAACCGCGCACCGGCCGCCTCGAAACTGCGAAGACGCCTCGAAGCCGAGATCGCGGCACGGCGACTGCGACTGATCGACGAGGCGCTCGGCAACCGCGCCGCCTATGCGAACAGCTTCGCCGAGGGCCTGGGCGTCGCCGAAACCGGTCCATCAACGCTGGCCGGTACCGAAATCGCCGCCCTCGCCACCCGGCTTGCCTCGATCCTAGAGTGACCCTGTCCGGCTTCACGACGATCGGCGTGCTGTTGGCCGTTCATCTTGGCGGCTTTGCCATGTGGAGCGGTTTGCTGCTCGGCCTTCTCCTGGCCGGGCCGGGGCCGGGCGCCGTGGCGATCCGGCGCCAGCTCGACGCGGCGGTGCCGTTCATGGCGGTGACGCTCGCCACCGGCTGGGCCCTGGCGTTTGCAGAACAGGGACCACCGGAGCACTGGAACTGGACGGTGAACGCGATGCAGGCTCTCGGCATCGTGATGGCCGCCGTGCTCTTGGTTGCGCGATTCGGTGCGCTGTTTCTCTGGGAAGAAACGGACTCAGGGCCGGATGAGGAAGCAAAGGCAGCGGCGTATCGCCGCCTCGCCCGCCTCTTTGCGGCGGACCTTGCAATTTCCGGGGTGATTCTGGCAGTCGCGGTGGCCGGTCGCTACGGCTGACGGGCAATGTTTCATAAAAAACACGCCTGTCGCACCGCATGTAACACATTTTTTCTTTCAACAGCCCATATGCGACACGAAAGGGTCTTGCCCACGCCGGGAATCTCGGCCATTTATTGACTGTGGCGTTACGAAATTTTCGAAGATCGCAACCGAACACGGTTCGACTGCGAGCGTGAAGAGTTCGGGCGCCAGCCGCCAAGTTTAGGGAGCCTCTTTAAGTTGCATCAACGTGATGCCGGCCGGTCAAAGACCGGCCGTTTTTTTTGCGCTCTGCTGGATATGGAAAAGGCAAGGTGGGGGGCTTCTGTTGCCCGGCGCCCCCCGTGCCGCGCTTATCGCTTATGCAGCGACAGCGAGCGCCTCGAAGTTATCGTTGGCACTTGTGATACGGCCCGATGACGGCGGAACCATGCCGAGCGAAAGATGGGTCTTTACCACGCGTGTCGAGCCTGTTTCGCCCCCATGAAACCGCCGGCGGTTCGATTTGCGCAATGCGAACCGGACCGGCGGGGAAACTGGTGGAGGCGCCGGGTACTGCCCCCGGGTCCACTACGCTTATTCCACGCATCGTTTATCGCCATAGTCGGTTGCCCGACACGCTCTATATAGGTGAAGGACACCGGCTGTGAAAGATCCTGTTCTTGCCGATGGCGCCGGACGGGCATAGGACGATCGCTCAACCAGGGACTGCCGTCATGCCGCTCAGCGATTCCGACCGGACCGAGATCGAGGCCGCGCGCGCCGAAACCACGCCGACCCGCCGCGCCACCGTGCCCACGCTCGAGGCCATGCTTTTCAGCGCGATTCCGGTGCTCGATCACGGTTTTGTCCGCGTCGTCGACTATATGGGCGACGATGCCGCCGTCGTGCAGGCGGCACGCGTCTCCTATGGCCGAGGCACCCGCAAGGTCAGCGAGGACGAGGGACTGATCCGCTACCTCATGCGCCACCGGCATTCCACACCCTTCGAAATGTGCGAGATCAAGCTGCACGTGAAGCTGCCGATCTTCGTCGCGCGCCAGTGGATCCGCCATCGCACCGCGAACGTGAACGAATATTCCGCGCGCTATTCGGTGATGGACCGCGAATTCTACATCCCCTCCCCGGCCAATCTCGCCGCCCAGTCGGCCAGCAACCGGCAAGGTCGGGGAGACCTGCTCGAGGGCGACGAGGCGTCCGAGGTGCTTGCCATGCTGCGCGCGGATGCCGAGCGGAATTACAATCATTATGAGCGTATGCTGAACGAAGGTGGCGCCGATCCCTCTCGCCGCGGCCTCGCGCGCGAACTGGCCAGGATGAACCTGACCCTCAACACCTACACCCAGTGGTACTGGAAGACCGACCTGCACAACCTCTTCCACTTCCTGTCCCTGCGCGCCGATCCCCACGCCCAGTACGAGATCCGCGCCTATGCCGAGGCAATCCTCGATATCGCCCGCGCCTGGGTTCCGGCCAGTTGCCGCGCCTTCGAGGATTACCGCATGGGGGCCGCGACCTTCTCGGCCACGATGCTCGCCGCCCTGCGCCGGATGCTGGCCGGCGAACCCGTCGACCAAGCGCAATCCGGCCTGTCGAAGCGCGAATGGGCGGAAATGATGGCCGCACTCACCCCGCCCACGCCAGGCTGATCTGCGTACGGTCAAATTTTTCCGAAATATGTCCGCCGGTTGAACTTATGTCCTTGACGAGCGATGCCGCTTTCCCCGCAATAGTCAACGTTCGGGCACGGCCACGTCGCCGGCTCCGAGAGACTACGAGGAGCATCGTATGAATCGCGACCATCCGTTCATCGCCCAATGCGACAAGGCCCTGGCCGACATCCGCGCCGCCGGCCGCTACCGCCGCTTCGTGGCGCTGGAAAAGCTGGCAGATCGTTTCCCCTATTACAAGGTGACGATGGAAGGCCGCACCCAGGACATTCTGGTGTGGTCCTCAAACGACTATCTGGCCATGGGCACCGACCCCGAGGTGATCGAAGCCTCGATCGAGGCCGCGCGCACCATGGGCGCCGGCGCCGGCGGCACGCGCAACATCGCCGGCTCCTCCCCCATCCACGTCGCGCTCGAGGCCGAACTCGCCGCCCTGCACGGCAAGGATGCGGCCCTGCTGTTCACCTCCGGCTATGTCTCGAACCAGGCGACTCTGACCGCGATCCTCAACTCGATGCCCGGCTGGCACGTGTTTTCCGACGCGCAGAACCACAATTCGATGATCGTCGGCATCAAGGGCGGCAAGGCGGCGACGGTGCATGTCTTCGCCCATAACGACCTCGCCGATCTCGAAGCCCGTCTTGCGGCGGCGCCGGCGGATGCGCCGAAGATGATCGCCTTCGAGAGCGTCTATTCGATGGACGGCGACATCGCCCCGATCGGCGCGATCTGCGACCTCGCCGACAAGTATAACGCCATCACCTATCTCGACGAGGTTCACGCCGTCGGCATGTATGGGCCGCACGGTGCCGGCGTCTCCGAGCGCGACGGCGTTGCCCATCGGCTCACCATCATCGAGGGCACGCTGGCCAAGGCCTATGGCTGCCACGGCGGCTACATCGCCGGCGATGCCAGCGTGATCGACTATATCCGCTCGGTTGCGGCCGGCTTCATCTTCACCACCGCCCTGCCCCCGCCCACCGTCGCGGCGGCGCTTGCCTCGATCCGCCGGCTGAAGGTCGACCAGGCGCGGCGCGATACGCTGTTCGAACGGGCAAATCTGCTGAAATCGAAATTCGACCAGGCCAGCCTGCCGCGCCTGCCGACAGAGAGCCACATCGTCCCGCTGATGATCGGCAACGCGACACGGGCAACCGAAGTCTCGATGCGGCTGATCCGCGAATTCGGCATGTACGCAACTCCGATCAACTACCCGACGGTACCGGCTGGCACCGAACGGCTACGTTTCACACCGGGCCCCAAACATACGGAAGCGATGATGGACCAGCTCGTCGCCGCCTTGCGTCATATTCTTTCCGGCGAAACCGGAACGGTGGCGGCCTGACCCGGTCTTGCAGCCAGCGACGAGCCTCGCTATAGCCTCGCGCAGCGCCGACATAGCTCAGCGGTAGAGCAACTGATTCGTAATCAGTAGGTCCCCAGTTCAATCCTGGGTGTCGGCACCATTTCAAATCAATGACTTGTGCGATGAATGACGTCGCTGGCTTCCAGCGCGAGCCGGCGGCCAAATGCCTCACTTTGTCTCACCTTATCCGGGGAAAGTGAAGCATACGTGAAGCACGGGCCGTGCACGCCGGTTTGCCCGGCGGCATCTTCATCTCGCAATTTCTTTATTTGGAATGGTGGGCGCACAAGGACTCGAACCTTGGACCCGCTGATTAAGAGTCAGCTGCTCTACCAACTGAGCTATGCGCCCATTCCAGCGTCGCGATCCGAAGCAGATCGCGTCGACACAGGGCGTCTAGCAAGATCGGTTCGGTCTGTGAAGAGGCGCCGGGCCTACTTGATCAATCAGTAGATATGGCGAATTAGAAATCTGACCGGACACGCCCGCTCCCGCCATGCAGATCACAGGTAGAATCCGATGCCGCATTCAAAAAAGACGATTTTTCGCCGCGCTCCGCTCTGGGCCGCCACACTTCTCATTGCATTGACCTGCGGCGCCGTCGGCATTGAGGCTGCGTTCGGCCAGGAGGCGGGCGGCTACATGCCGACGCCGACGGCGGCGAAGCCCGAGGCGTTTCCGGCGCTGCCCGAACCCGTGACCAAGGGCATGAGCCAGGCAGAGATCGCGCAGGTGCGGCGCGGCGAATATCTCACTGCCGCAGCGGACTGCATGCCCTGCCACACGGCACCGGGAGCAAAGCCTTTCTCCGGCGGACTGTCCTTCGTCACCCCGTTCGGCACGCTCTACTCACCCAACATCACCCCGGCCAAGACGACCGGCATCGGCAAGTGGACGCCGCGGCAATTCTACAATGCCCTGCATTACGGCGTCTCGCCCGGCAGTTCGCTGGGCGTGTTTCCGAAATATCTCTATCCGGCGATGCCCTACACATCCTATGCCAAGCTGACGAGGCCGGATGTGATGGCCATCAAGGCCTATCTCGACGCCATACCTGCCGTGCACGCACCGCATGCACCGAACCGGCTCGGCTTCCCGTTCAACATCCGCGCGATGCTGCTCGGCTGGCGCATCATGTTCTTCAGCACCGCGCCGGTCCATTACAAGAAGGACTGGTCGCCCGCGGTGCGCAACGGCGCCTATCTCGCCGAAGCCCTCGGCCATTGCAGCGAGTGCCATTCGCCGCGCAACCTGCTGTTCGCCATCAAGTCGGGCGACACGCTGGCCGGCGCACAGATCCTCGGCGAGCCCTGG
>JAJZFF010000142.1 GCA_021805485.1 Pseudomonadota bacterium | reverse complement strand
TCACGCGCTCCACTACATGCTCAAATTGCTTGCAAATATGGAGGCATTGGACGATTTGGGCCGCGCGGACGTACTCTCTGCTCTGCATGATTGAAGGGTGCCCGGGTCGGGTTTTCTTTTAAGAGTCGGTCCAAGAACATTATGATGCACGGCAGAGCCTTCGCAGCATCAGCCGGACTGAGGCCCAGCGGAGGAAGGCGAGCGCGTTCCTGTTGAGGCACTCCCAATCCTTGCCGAGACGCCGGCAGCGGTTCAGCCAGGCGATGGTGCGTTCCACGATCCAGCGTTTCGGCAGCACGACAAACTTGCCGGTGTCGCACCGCCGCACGATCTCGACGTTCACCCTGCGGCAGACGCGCTTCAGACCCTGCCGGAATTTCGGCCCCTGATAGCCCGCGTCGGCATAGAGCTTCAGCAGGAACGGATACAGCCCGAACAACGTCGCCATCACCAGCACGCCGCCGTCGCGATCCTGGATATCGGCGGCATGGATGACGGCGTTCATCAGCAGGCCCTGCGTATCGACGAGGACGTGCCGCTTCTTGCCTTTGATCTCCTTGCCGCCATCAAAGCCCGGCGGATCGATCCGGCGCCCCCCTTTTCCCCGCTCTTGACGCTCTGGCTGTCGATGATCGCTGCCGTCGGACTGGCCCCTCGCTCGGCCTGCTCGCGGCAGCGCACGTAAAGCGCGTGGTGCAGCCGGTCGAGCGTGCCGTCATACTGCCAGCGGCAGAAATAGTGGTTCACCGTGCTGCGTGGCGGCAGGTCCTTCGGGATCGCACGCCACTGGCAGCCAGTGCTCAGCACATACATCAGCCCGTTCATCACCTCGCGCACGTCAACCGTGCGCTTGTTGCCGCCCCGCTTGGCCGGCGGGATCTCCCGTCGCACCAAAGCCCATTCCTCCTCCGTCAGGTCGCTCGGATAGCGCAGCTTGCTGCGATCGTAGAGGGCACGGTTCTCAACAGTCCACATCGGGCAACTCCTGCGAATCGAAGCGGCCACGATGGAATCACAAACGACTCATCGGACTTAAGATGTTCGTGGACGGACACTAAGAGGCGCTGGCGGCCGCGCTCAGACCGGCGCCCGCCCGCTCAGGCGCTCGAGCACGCGCAACGGCGCGCCCTCGGGCTCCGCCATCGCCGCTAGCGGCAAATGAAACGTCTGCTCGAGTGCGGTGTGTCCCCTCACCGCGGCATGAAGCACGAGATCGGTAAACACCAGCCAGGAAGTGCCCGCGGGAAGCTCGAGCGCGACCTGCGGCGCGCGGCGCTGATAGTTCTCGTCCCGCTTGGCAGCATCATGAAGCTGCAGCATCACTTCGTCGTAAGCGCTGCGGCGTCCCTTGGTCAGGCCGAGCGCTGCGAGCAACGGCGCGGAGCCTGGCAAGGCCGGGCGCAGACGCGGGATGAAGGCGCCGGCGAAATCGGTGAACGGTTCGCCGACGCGCCAATGACGCGCCGCTCCATCGGGAGCGATGTTGGAAAACAACCGCAGGATCCGCTGCCCGTGCAGCGGCCGCGTCGGAAACGCATCGACATGCAGCCGGCGATCGTCATGGCGTGGCGACGTCGGCCGATCGTCGATCTCGGCCGGGCGGAACGAGGTGCGCGCCGGCTCGAGATGGCGCGCGTAGCCAGGGAGGAGGGCGCGCAGAAAGCCGGTCGCGGCAGCCGCGAACCGGCTCATCATCGCTGCCAGCCGGTCGCGTTCCGCTCCGCTCAGCGCCGTGCCACCGAGCCGCCCGGTCGATGGATCGAGGCTGATGTTCTTGCGCGTGTTATCGAGCGCGTCGGGCGAGAGCAGCGCGTGCTCGTCTGGCGCGGGGTGGTCGATGAATCGAGGCTGATGTTCTTGCGCGTGTTATCGAGCGCGTCGGGCGAGAGCAGCGCGTGCTCGTCTGGCGCGGGGTGAAAGGCGAGCGCCGGAAAAAGCAGCACACGCCCGGCCTCGAGCCCCACCTCCGCACGGCGCTGGCTCTCGGCTGGGACAGGCCCGTCCCAGTGCGCGATGGTCAGGGTCTCCACGACATCGCTCGCATTCATCGGACACCTTGCCCGCGTCTGCCTTCTCCCCCCACGGCACATCATAGTGCCGCCGATACGGACGGAAAAGCACGCGTGGGAAAGTGCGCGCCTATTCGCGCGCCAGCAGGCGGTCGGCGATGAAGCTCGCCAGACCACGCGGAGCGAAATCGCGCTCCAACGCCTGATCATCGAACTCCGTCCGCACCCACTCGGGAAATGATATGCGCCCCTCGGCCTGCTCGGCATAGCGCCGGATCAGCGCATCCAGAATGCCGGTGCGCGAGCCGCGCAGATGGCCATGGCGCCACGAAAGCTGCGCCAACGCGGCCGCGCTCGTCGCCCCCTGCAACAGCAGAAACACCGCGGCCGCGAAACCGGCCCGGTCGGCGCCGGATTTGCAATGTACGAGCGCCGGCTCCGGCATGGTGCGCAACGCCTCGCACAGAGCCAGCACGTCCGCCCGCCGCGGCGTCCGGCTGGCCACCGGCGCGTCGATGAACACGAGGCCGAGCCGAGCGGCCGCCTCCCGCGCCAGGGCGTCCGACCCGCTGGTGGTGGCGCCGCGCAGATTGATGACGCTGCGCAGCCGCCAGCGCCGCGCCAGCCGCGCGAGCCGGCCGGGCGTGGGGTGGTTGGCGCGGTATAGACGGCCGGGGACGACGACGCCTTCGTTGCCCCAGACCAGGCGGAGCACGGCGTGATCGACGAGCAGGCTGTCGATCCAGGCGAGCCACCGGCCTGAGCGGCTGGTCAGATCGCCGTTGAAGAGACTGTCCATCGCCGCGCGCCTCAGGTCTCGGCGCGGGGCTCGCGGCTGGCACGCACGCGGGCCACACGCCGTCCGTCCATTTCCAGCACTTCGAAGCGCCAGCCGCCGAATACGATACGATCCCCGGTCTGCGGCACGCGCCGCAGCAGCGCCAGCAGCAGCCCGGCGACGGTATGGTAGGTGCCCGGCGCCGGCAGGTCCGGCAGGCCGAGCTGCGCCTTGGCCTCATCGGCGGGCATCATGCCGTCGAGCACCACGGCGCCGACCGTCGGATGCGCCTCGCCACTGTCGGCGCCGCCGTCGGCCGCCTCGCCGACAATGGCGGCGAGGACGTCAGCGGCGGTGACCACGCCTTCGAAACTACCATATTCGTCCATGACCAGGGCGAGCCCCATCGGGTCCGTCTTCAGCCGCCCGAGCACGTCCAGTGCCGAGATCGTGTCCGGAACGACCGCCGGCTGGCGCAGGGCCGCGGCGATGGCGAGCGGCCCGCCTTCGAGGATGCGATCGAGCACGTCCTTGGCTTGCACCACGCCGACGACATTGTCCACCGAACCGTCGCAGACGATGAAGCGCGAATGCTGGGAGTCGCGGATCGTCGCGGCTACGGCCGCCGGCGGATCGGTGCGGTCGATCCACACGATGTCGGTCCGCGGCGTCATGATCGCACGCACCTTCTTGTCGGCGAGGCGGAGCACGCGCTCGATGATGTCGCGCTCCTCGGCCTCCAGCGCGCCGCTCTGCGTGCCCTCGGCGAGCAGCGCCTTGAGTTCCTCCTCCGTCACCGAGGGCAGCGGTCCGCCGCGCTGGCCGAGGATCCGCAGCACCACGGCGGACGAACGCCCGAGCAGCCAGACCACGGGGCCGGCGAGCCGCGCCAGCGCCGCGATCGGGCGGGCCATCGCCGCCGCGGTCGCCTCCGGGCGGCGCAAGGCGAGCTGCTTTGGAACCAGCTCGCCGAAGACCATGCTGAGATAGGTGATGACCACGACGATCACCGCCAGCGCCAGCTCCTCGGCGAGTCGGCGAGGCATCGCCAGGCGCATCAGCCACCCGGCGACGTGCTCGGCGATCCGCGCGCCGCCAAAGACGCCGGCGAGAATCCCGATCAGGGTGATGCCGACCTGCACCGTAGGGAGAAAGCGCTGCGGGTCCTCGGCCAGCCGCCGCGCCAGCTCCGCCCCCCGCACCCCCTGGCGCGCCATGACGGCGAGCCGTGCCCGGCGCGACGAGATCAGCGCCAGTTCGCCAAGCGCGAACAGCGCGTTCAGCCCGATCAGAACCACGATGACCAGTATCTCGACGACGATGCTCATAGGGCGGTACTCATGGCGCGGTCCGACTCGCTCTGCCGGGTGGATCAGGTGGATCATAGCAGTTGCCACGGGGCGCGCCGCCGTCGGCGAAACCGGTTACGATCTTCCGCGCCGGACGTATCATGGAGGCACATCAATGTCCGATCCCGCCCGCCGGAAGCTCCCCCGCCTCGCCGCGCTGGTCGGCGCCGCTGGCGTGCTGCCCTTCCTCATATGCGCCATTGCAGCCGCCCGCATCGACCCTGCGGCGGCCTCCAATCCCTGGCTCGAGGCGCTGCTGTTCTACGCCGCCGTCGTCCTGTCCTTTCTCGGCGCGGTCCATTGGGGGCTGGCCCTCGCCGCCGCGGACGGCGCGGATGCCGCCACGGGGCAACGGGCCCGGCTTCTGTTCGGCGTCCTGCCGGCGCTCGTCGCCTGGGCGGCGCTGCTGGCCGATCGCCTGCTCGCCGCCGAACTCGGGCTCGCGCTGCTCATCGGCGGCTTCATCGCCGTGGTCGTGGTCGAGGAACAAGGCCATCGCCGCGGCCTCGTCCCTGGCGGCTATATGGGCCTGCGCTGGGCGCTCTCGGTGGTCGTGGTGGCGCTTCTGACCACGGTGCTGGTGCTGCGCCTGATTGGGGCGCGGATCATTTTCTGATTTTTGTTCTAGATTTTTGTCTTAGCATCTGCTCTAAGAGGTTAACGAAAGGTTAAGTGAACGGCGAGCGCAAGGAGCAGGACCATGACGGGGATGCACGACCGATCCACCCTCGACCAAGCCGATCCGGGCGCCCCCGGCGCCGTGGTCATTCGCTTCCCCGCCCGCGCGCCAACCCAGCCGGTGATCGACCGCGATGCCGAAGCCGAAGCGCAGGCCCGCCTGCGCCGCGCCCTCGCCGCCCTCGACGCCGCCCTGGCCGAGCAGCGCGAGGCCGTCGCCTCCTGGCGGAACGCGATCGGCGGGCTGCAGACCAGCATGGCGAACCTCGGCGGCAGCGTCCAACTCTACCGCGCCCGGCTCGACGCGCTCGCCGTCCAGGTCGCCGGCGTGCACAATCAGGCCGTCTGGCTGGAGGAATGGGCCGACCAGGTGCTCGGCAGTCAGCCCGGGCCGACCTGACCGCCTCGGGCCTGAGCAGGGCTGGCCGCCGGCCGAGCGACCAGGCACTTCCGTCGCCACCGCCCGCATGCGAGGCTGCGCGGGTGACGCGGGGGAGGCGCCAATGACCAGAACCGAACTGCTCGCCGCGCTCAGGCGCGCGGCGCGCGCGTGTCGTGCCGGTGGTCCGCACGCGGGACCGCGGACTGGCCGCGACCGTCGTCGCCTGGTTGCGCGACGCCGGCATCGGCATTTTCGAGATCACCATGACGATCCCCGGAGCGCCGGACCTGATCCGCGAGCTTGCGGCGGATCCCCGGCTGCTGGTCGGCGCGGGCACCGTCGCCGATGCGGCGACCGCGCGGTCCTGTCTCGCCGCCGGCGCCCGGTTCATCGTCGCGCCGTGGATCGATACCACGCTCGCCGCGCCCTGCCGGGAGGCGGACGCGGTGCTGATGCTGGGCGCGATGACGCCCTCGGAGGTGCGCGCCGCGCTGGCAGCCGGGGCGGATGCGGTGAAGATCTTTCCCGCCGCCAGCGCCGGCGGACCAGCGCATATCAAAGCGCTA
>JAJZFF010000023.1 GCA_021805485.1 Pseudomonadota bacterium | reverse complement strand
CTGCTGGCGGATCGGCCGTCGCTGGTGGCCGACGGCAGCGTGCGCGGCTTCGATGGCGATCTCGACGAGTATCGTGCCCTGCTCGCCGAGCGGGCGCGCGGCTCGGCGCGGGAGGAGAACGGCAGGGGCGGGGCGGGGCGGCGGGAGGAGCGGCGCGAGCGGGCGGAGGCGCGCGCTGCGGTGGCGCCGCTGCGCCGGGCGGCGCGCGCCGCCGAGGCGGAACTCGCTCGGCTCGCCGCCGAGCGCGCCGCGATCGAGGCGCAACTGGCCGATGGGGCGGTCTATGGCCCCGGTCGCGGCGCTGATGTGACCCGGCTGCAGACGCGTCTGGCGGCCCTGGCACGGGCCACCGAGGCGGCCGAAACGGCCTGGCTCGAAGCGGAGCAAGCCCTGGAACGGGCGCAATAGGCGGCCCGCCATGCCCGCGTGGGATGGCATCGGCTTTGCTCAGCCCGCCCACTCCAGCTCTTTGTTTGATCGCGTGATTCAGACCTGCGGCGAGTCCACCTGCGGTCATCACGCTCTCACTCCGGGGCGGGGTCCGCAGCATCCCGGCCGGGGGTTTCCCAGCCGGAATTCCGCAGCCGGCTCAGGGCCAGGCCCGACGGTGGCTTGCCTGGGCCTGGGCCTCGCCTCCCCGGAGGCGCGCAGCAGCGTCAGCCGAGATCTTCGCCGCTCGCCTGGTCCAGCATGGCCTCGATGTCGGTCGGCTCCTCCTCGACCGGAACCGGCGCCTCGCCGCGCCGCTGGCGTTCCGCCTCCTCGCGCGAGCGCGCGACATTGACGGAGACGGCGATGCTGACCTCCGGGTGCAGCACGACGCGCAGCTGATAGACGCCGAGCGCCTTGATCGGATGCTCGAGCACGACCTGCTGGCGCGAGACGGAGAGCCCGGCCTCGGTGCAGGCGTCGGCGACGTCGCGCGCGGTGACCGAGCCGTAGAGACCGCCCGATTCGCCGGCCTGGCGGATGATCACCGCGGCCAGTCCGCTGACGCGTTCCGCCACCCGCTCCGCCTCTTCCCGGCGCTTGATGTTCTGCGCCTCGAGCTGTGCCCGCTCGACTTCGAAGCGGGCACGGTTGTCCTTGCTCGCGCGGATTGCCTTCTTCTGCGGCAGCAGCCAGTTGCGCGCGTAGCCGGGGCGGACCCGCACGATGTCGCCCATCTGGCCGAGATTCTCGACCCGCTGCAGCAGGATCACTTCGACGGCGGCCATGGCGCCCTCCTCAGCTCACGATGTAGGGCAGCAGCGCCAGGAAGCGGGCGCGCTTGATCGCCCGCGCCAGTTCGCGCTGCTTCTTGGCGGAAACGGCGGTGATGCGGCTGGGCACGATCTTGCCGCGCTCGGACAGGAAGCGCGACAGCAGCCGCACGTCCTTGTAGTCGATCTTCGGCGCGTTCGGGCCGGAGAAGGGGCAGGATTTCCGCCGCCGGTAGAAAGGCCGGCGCGCGCCCACCGCGGCGCGGCGCGCCGCCGGGTTGATCTCGCGATCTTCGGACATCGGTCTACTCCCCCGTCACGATTCGAGATTCATCGAGCCCGCCGCGCCCGTCGAAATCGTCGCGCGCGCGGAACTCCTCCCGCTCATCGAAGCCGCGCCGGCGCCCGCTCTCGAAGCGGCCCGGCGGCTTGGGGCCGCGGAAGCCGCGCTCGCGCTCATCGGAACGGCGCTGCAGGATCGCGGACTGCCCCTCCTCGATGGCGGCGACCCGCACGGTGAGGTAGCGGAGGATGTCCTCGTTGAGACCGAGCTGGCGCTCCATCTCGACCACCGTCGCCGGGCTCGCATCGAGCCCGAGCAGCATGTAGTGGCCCTTGCGGTTCTTCTTGATGCGATAGGCGAGGCCACGCAGGCCCCAATATTCGCGCTTCTTGACCGATCCGCCATCGCCCTCGGCGAGGGTGGCGATCTGGTCGGTAATCAGCTCGACCTGCTGTTGAGTCGCGTCATTGCGTGCGATGAGCACGCATTCGTACAACGGCATGTGAATACTCCCTGTGGCTTGTCTCGGCCCGAACGGGCATAGCCGGGAACGATGCCGTCGCTCCCGGCAGGGACGCGGGCGTAGAGCACATCGCGCGGCGCCGCGCAACCTCCCGCCGGCACCCGGCGCGCGGTCACGGTTCCAGAATGGCGGTGCGCAGGGCCTCGAAGGCATCGCGGTCCGGGGCGCAGATCAGCCCCCCGGCGGTGACGCCGGGCCGGTAGGCCGTGCCGTCGAACTGGGCCGAGAAGCCGCCGGCCTCCTGGTGCAGCAGCCAGCCGGGCGCGTGATCCCAGGGCAGCAGACGGTTGAACAGCAGGAAATGGCAGGCGCCGGCGGCCAGCAGCCGGTATTCGTGCGCCGCGCAGCGATAGTCCCACGCCGCGGCCAGGCGTGGCAGGTTGCCGCACACCCTGCTCCGAAGCCGCTCGGGCAGATAGCGCCAGGAGACGGTGCCCGCCATCGCCGCGACCGGCGCTGGAGCGGCGACGCGAAGCGGATGGGTCGCCTGGTCCGGGCCCCGCATCCAGGCTCCCGCGCCATGCAGCGCCAGGGCGACGTCGTCCCCGATCGGATCGTGGATCGCTGCCGCCACCACCGCGCCATCGACGATCGCCGCCGCCATGCAGCCGAACAGCGGCAGTCCGGCGGCGAAATTCGCCGTCCCGTCGACCGGATCGACGACGAACGCGAGCGGTGCGTCGGCCAGGCGTGGCAGCAGCGTGGGATCGCGTCCGGCGGCTTCCTCGCCAACGACGAGCGCGCCGGGGAAGCGGCGGGTGAGGGCGGTGGTGATCGCCGCCTCGGCGGCCTCGTCGGCATCGGTGACGAGGTCCAGCGGGCCGGTCTTGTGGCGGATCTGGCCGGGCGCGAGACGGCGGAAACGGGGCAGGATCTCGGCTCGGGCGGCGTCACGCAAAATGCCGGCGAGGGCGTCGAGATCGTGGCGGGAGAAGCTCACCCGGGCCGCTCGAAGCGGGCCCGATCGGCCGGCAGCAGCCGCACCGTCACGCGGATCGCCTTCTCGGCGTCCTGCCGCCCGATCACCTCGCCATGCTCGTAGAGCCAGGCGAGCCGGGCGCCATCCTCCGGCGGCAGCACATATTCGGCCACCTCCATGTCGGCGCCGATCCGCGTCTCGATCGCCGCCCGCAACGCATCGAGGCCCTCGCCGGTGATGGCCGAGACGGCGACCGCGTCGCCGCGTTCCGGCACCGCGGCGACGCCGCCGAGCAGGTCCGCCTTGTTCAGGACCTCGATGGTCCGCTGCGGCCAGTCGGCATCGAGCGTGCCATCGCGCACCATGCCGTCGAGTACCGCGACGACGTCGGCGCGCTGGGCCAGCGTGTCCGGATGGGCGATGTCGCGCACATGCAGGATGATTTCGGCCTCGGCGACCTCCTCGAGCGTGGCGCGGAAGGCGGCAACCAGTTCGGTCGGCAGCTCGCTGATGAAGCCAACGGTATCGGAGAGGATCACCCGCCGCCCGGAGGCGAGACGGATGCCGCGCATGGTCGGGTCCAGGGTGGCGAAGAGCTGGTCGCGTGCGACCACCTCGGCGCCACTGAGCGCGTTGAACAGGGTCGATTTCCCGGCGTTCGTGTAGCCGACCAGGGCGACGATCGGGTAGGGCACGCGCTTGCGGGCGCTGCGGTGCAGGCCGCGGGTGCGCCGGACCTGCTCGAGTTCGCGGCGCAGCTTTGCAATGCGCTCGCCGATCAGGCGCCGGTCCGCCTCGATCTGGGTCTCGCCGGGACCGCCGAGGAAGCCGAAGCCGCCACGCTGGCGCTCGAGATGGGTCCAGGAGCGGACCAGGCGGCTGCGCTGATAGTCCAGATGCGCGAGCTCCACCTGCAGCGCGCCTTCGCGGGTCGCTGCACGCTCGCCGAAAATCTCCAGGATCAGGCCGGTTCGATCGATGACCTTGCAGCCCCACGCCTTCTCCAGGTTGCGCTGCTGCACCGGCGAGAGGGCGGCATCGACGACCACGACGGTGACCGACTGCCCTGCGATGGCCTGGCCGATCAGCTCCACCTGGCCTCCGCCGAGGAGCGTCGCCGGGCGCCGCGCGCGCAGCGGCACCGCGGCCGAGTGGACCACGACGAGCCCGATGGAGGCGGCCAGACCGCTGGCTTCCGCCAGACGGGCCTCGGCGGCCCGCTGAGCCTGCTGGCGATCCGGTCGCTCCCACGGCAGGATGACGGCAGCACGAGTCGGCGCCGCGCGTGCGGACATGTGGACGGGCCGGCCGCGAACGCCCTCGGCCGGCGAGCCATCCTCGCCCGGCCCTCCATCCTCGGCCGGTGGGCCGTTCTCAGCCGACACTGGCCTCAGCCGACACTGGCTGCGGCGGCCTCGCGCGGAGCGGCAGCCTCGACCTTGCTCGCGTCGAACAATTGCACGGGCGAGCCTGGCATCACCGTGCTGATGGCATGCTTGTACACCAGCTGGGTATGTCCGTCGCGGCGCAGCAGCAGGGAGAAATTATCGAACCATGTGATGATTCCCTGCAGCTTCACGCCGTTGACGAGAAAGACCGTCACGGGGGTCTTGTTCTTGCGGAGGTGGTTCAGGAACACGTCCTGAACGTTTTGAGCTTTCTCGTTGGCCACGGTGCCATCCTTCTTATGTAAACGTTTGCTATCAACACGCGACCCGCGCGTGGCACGCCGGCTCGTGTCTTCAATCTATCACTCAGGCCCCCGTCCACAAGCCGTGAACGGCCCGTCCCCCCTAAATTATGCTGCAGAGCAGCATTGTCAGCGCGTCGGCATCCGGCAGGTTCATGTCGGGCGCCGCGCGGCCGACGCCGCCATCGTGGCTCGCGTCGCCGAGCAGGAGGGCCGTGCAACCGGCTGCGCGGGCGGCCTGCATGTCGAGCGCGGTGTCTCCCACATACCATACCGCGGGCGATGGCGCGACACCGATGCGGTCCAGCGCGAGGTATAAGGGTGCGGCATCCGGCTTGTCCGCGGCCGCGTCGCCGGCGCCGATGACGGCCCCGAAATGGTCGCGCCAGCCGAGATGGAGTACTTCGCGCCGGAGCACGGCGCCGGCCTTGTTCGAAACCACCGCCTGCGGCCAGCGCGCCCCGGCGGCGAGCGCCGCCGCTGCCCCCGGCTTCGGCCGCAGGTGAGCGAGATGGCACGCGTGCAATTCGGCGTAGAAGATGTCCCGGGCCTGCTCCCAGCCCGCTCCGAACAGGTCCGGGAAGGCCTCCCGCAGGGAGCGGCGCGCCCGCGCCCGTGTCTGCTCGACGGTCCAGGCCGGCAGTCCATGCGCGACGAGGGCGGCGTTCATGGCGGCGGTGATGCCGGCCCAGCCATCGGCCAGCGTGTCGTCCCAGTCATAGAGGAGCGCGGTCGGCCGGATCATGCGAGCGGGCTTGTCAGCGCTCACGGTTGTGGCCGCCGCCCTGGACGTGGCGGGCGAAGAGGTCGAACAGCCGGCACGTCACCGGTCCGGGCGTGCCGTCGCCCACCGGTTCGCCATCGAGCGCGACGATGGGACGCACGAAGCCGGAGGCGCTGGTGAGGAAAATTTCGCGCGCGGCCCGCAGGTCCGCGAGGCCGAAGCGGCGCTCGTCCCAGCCGATCCCGCGCCCGGCGAGCAAGTCGACCAGGGCGGCGCGGGTGCAGCCGGGCAGAACGATGTGGTCAAGCGGTCGGGTGCAGAGCCGTCCCGCCTGATCGACGATCCAGACCGTCGTCGAGGCGCCCTCCGTCACCATGCCGGCAGAGTCGACGAGGATCGCCTCGATCGCGCTGGCCTCGCGTGCCGCCTGCTTGGCG
>JAJZFF010000494.1 GCA_021805485.1 Pseudomonadota bacterium | reverse complement strand
GGCCGGCCCAGCCCGATCGACGTGCATGTCGGGTCGCGAATCCGGCTCCGGCGCACGCTGCTCGGGATGTCGCAGGAAAAGCTCGGCGATGCGCTCGGCCTGACCTTCCAGCAGGTGCAGAAATACGAGCGCGGGGTGAACCGGGTCGGTGCGTCCCGCCTGTTCGATATTTCCCGCGTGCTCGATGTGCCGATCAGCTTCTTCTTCGACGACATGCCGGAGGGGATGAACGAAATGCCGATGTCCGGCCCGCGCGGGCGCAGCAACGGGCTGTCCGAGGCGCAGGAGCCGTTCGGCGTCGGCCTCGACGATCACATGACCAAGCGCGAGACGCTCGAACTGGTGCGCGCCTATTACCGGATCACCGAGCCCACCGTGCGCAAGCGCATGTTCGACCTGATCAAGTCGCTGGCCCCGGCCGATTCCTTCCCCACCGAATGAACCGGCCCCCGGTGGCGGCGCGTGCGCTTGTGAAGGCGCGAGTCTCTTCGCTACATTGCCACTCATGAGTGCAATGTCCCGCCCGTCGCCGATCATCGCCCCCAGCCTGCTTGCCGCCGATTTCGGACGCCTTCGCGAAGAGGTCGCCGCGGTGGAGCGTGCCGGGGCGCACTGGCTTCATCTCGACGTGATGGACGGCCATTTCGTGCCGAACATCAGTTTCGGCGCGCTGGTTCTCAATGCGCTCCGTCCGCACACGCGCCTCGCCTTCGACGTTCACCTGATGATCGCCCCGGCCGATCCGTATCTGGCCGATTTCGCGAAGGCCGGCGCGGATCACATCACTGTCCATGCCGAGGCCGGGCCGCATTTGCACCGCTCGCTGCAGACGATCCGCGCCCTCGGCCTGAAGGCCGGCGTCGCCATCAACCCCGCGACCCCGGCCGAGGCGGTGCGGCATGTGCTCGACCTCATCGACATCATCAACGTGATGACCGTCAATCCCGGCTTCGGCGGCCAGTCGTTCCTCGCCGGCCAGTTGCCCAAGATCGCCGAACTGCGCCGCATGGTCACTGAAGCCGGGCGCGACATCCGCATCGAGACGGATGGCGGCATCGATGCCGCCTCGGCGCCTCGCGCGCTCGAAGCAGGCGCCGATGTCCTCATTGCCGGCAGCGCGATCTTCGGCAAGCCGGACTATGCCGCGGCCATCGCCGCGCTAGGAACGGGCGATTGAAGCGGAGGGAATGATGCGCGGCGCGAGACAATGGGTTGCCCGGCTCGCCGCCCTCCGCGGTGGCAACGTTCCCGATGCCCCTTCGGTCGCCCTGCGAGATCCCTGGCCCGGCGAGCCTGCCCGCGGCGCGCGCATCATCAAGGGGGAAATCGAATACCAGAACGTCGTACGGCCGCTCCGGCCCGGCCTCTTTCACGAGAACGACGGCTCGCCGGTTTTCATCGCCCATATCCAGGGTTTCGTGTGGCTGCGC
This sequence comes from Pseudomonadota bacterium, assembly GCA_021805485.1. The sequence goes on along the minus strand of JAJZFF010000494.1, from coordinate 4,349 downwards.
GATTTGCGGGCACTCGGCACCGACGCTGCCCGCAGCCGCGCGCGGGCCCTGATCGCCGACTGGATCGATTGTGAAGCCCTCCCGCCGGTGGCCTCGGCCCCCGAGGTTTCCGGCGCGCGCATCGCGGCGTGGCTCGGCCATTACGATTTCTTCGCCGCCTCGGCGGATGACGACTTCCGGCAGATGCTGATGGCCCGCCTCGTCGCCGATGCGAGGATGCTCTCGGCCAACCTCCCCGCCGAGGTGCGCGACGGCCGTGCCTTCACCGCGATCAAGGGACTGATCGCCGCGGCGGTCGCGCTGCCCGAGCACGGAGCGTTCATGCAGCGGGCCCTGCGCTTCCTCGTGCCGGAGATCGAGCGGCAGATCCTGCCCGACGGCGCGCATGTCGAGCGCAGCCCCGCCGCCCACTTTGCCGTGCTGCAGGACCTGACCGAAATCCGCGCCTTGCTGCAACTTGCGCGCGCCGAAGTGCCGCCGCAGCTTCCCGGCGCCATCGAGCGGATGGCGGTCGGGCTGCGGGCGCTGCGGCATGGCGATGGCGGCCTCGCCCTCTTCAACGGCACCAGCGAGGACTGGCCCAACCTGATCGACCTCGTGCTGAGCCAGGCCGGGCGCACCGGCCGCAGCGCCTCGGCCCTGGCCGGCGTGGGGTTTCACCGGCTTGCCGCCGGCCGGTCACTCGTCCTTGTCGATGCGGGGCCGCCGCCGGGGCCGGGCGTCGACCGCTTTGCCCATGCAGGCACGCTCTCCTTCGAATTCTCGGTCGGGCGCGACCGGCTGATCGTCAATTGCGGCGCCGCCCCTGCGGCGTCGGGCGAGTGGCGCGACGCCCTGCGCAACACCGCCGCCCATTCGACGCTCGTCGTCGCCGACGTGTCCTCGTCCGAATTGCGTGACGAGGGACTTGGCCGCCGTCCCGCCCATGTCGAGGTGCAGCGCCAGGAGGCGAACGGCGCCCACTGGCTGGAGGCGAGCCATGACGGCTGGCAGAAACTGTTCGGCGCGGTGCATCGCCGCCGCCTCTATCTCGCGGAGAGCGGCGACGATCTGCGCGGCGAGGACAGTATCGAGGCCGACCAGCCGCAGCCCTTCACCCTGCGCTTTCACCTGCACCCGAACGTGACGGCGAGCATCCAGCAGGACGGGGAGGGGGCATTGTTGCGCCTGTCCTCGGGCCAGGGCTGGCGCCTGCGTGCCGGCGGCGCCACGCTGAGCATCGAGGACAGCATCTATTTCGGCGGACCCGAGCCGCGCCGCGCCGAGCAGATCGTGCTGACCGGAACGCCCGACGGTCCGCAACAGGTGAAATGGGCGCTGACCAGGATGGGCTGATTTCATGGCGCGCATCATGCTCACCGGCGGGGCCGGCTTCATCGGCTCGCATACCGCCGTCGTGTTGCTCGAACGCGGCTACGACATCGTCCTGCTCGACGATTTCTCCAACGCCGCGCGCGATGTGCCGGACCGGCTGCGCCAGATCACCGGCATCGCCATGCCGGTGATCGAGGCGGATATCCGCGATCCCGAGGCCATGCGCGCCGCCTTCGCCGCCTTCCCCGTCGATGCCGTCGTGCATTTCGCGGCGAAGAAGGCGGTCGGCGAGAGCGAGGCCGACCCGCTGCTCTATTTCGACGTCAACATCCTCGGCACGATCCGCCTGCTCGCCGCGATGCGCGATGCCGGGGTCGGCCGGCTGGTGTTTTCCTCTTCGGCCACCGTCTATGGCGAGCCGGACACCTGCCCGATTTCCGAAACCGCCTCCCTGCGCGTCACCAATGTCTATGGCCGCACCAAGATGGTGATGGAGGGGATGATCGAGGATCTCTCGCGCACCGGCGTGCTCGCCGCCTCGGCGATCCTGCGCTATTTCAACCCGGTCGGCGCGCATCCCTCCGGCCTGATCGGCGAGAATCCGCGTGGAGTTCCCGCCAATCTGATGCCCTACCTCTGCCAGGTCGCGGCCGGGCAGCGGCCATACCTGACCGTGTTCGGCAACGATTACCCGACGCATGACGGCACCGGCGTGCGCGACTTCATCCACGTGATGGACCTCGCCGAGGCCCATGCCGCCGCGGTCGATCGCATCCTCGCGCAGGATGGTGGCTTCACCGTCAATCTCGGCACCGGCACCGGCTATTCCGTGCTCGACCTCGTGCATGCCTTCAAGGCGGCGACGGGGATCGACGTTCCCTATCAGGTCGGCCCGCGCCGGCCCGGCGATGTCGCCGCCTGCTATGCCGACCCCGGCCTGGCCGCCAGCCTGCTCGGCTGGCGCGCCAGCCGCGGCGTGCAGGACATGTGCCGCGACGCCTGGCGCTGGCAGAGCCGGCACTGAGCCCGCGATGAGCCGCCACGTCGTCTTCCTCATCGGGGAAGACTGGTTCTTCGCATCGCATTTCCGGGTTCGTGCCCTGGCCGCGCGGGCGGCGGGCTGGCGCGTCACCATCCTCACCCGCACCGGCCGCGCCGCCGATGCGCTGCGCGCCGAGGGTTTCGAGGTGATCGACGTCGATTTCCGCCGCGCCCGCCTCAATCCCCTGGCCGAGTTCCGCCTGCTGCGCTCGATCGCCGGCCATTACCGGGCCCTCGCGCCCGATCTCGCGCATCATGTCGCGCTGAAACCCATCCTGCTGGGCAGTCTTGCCGCCGCTCTCGCGCGCGTTCCGGCCGTCATCAACGCGCCGGTTGGCCAGGGCTTCGTCTTTACATCGGCAACCCTGAAGGCGCGCCTGCTCCGTCCGGCGGTCAGTCTCGGGTTGCGGCTGGCGGTGGGGGCTCGCGGAGCGCTGGCCGTGTTCGAAAATCATGATGATCTGACGGCGATGACCGCCTCGGGCGCGATCCCGTCCGAACGGGCGTATCTGATCCGGGGCGCGGGCGTCGACCTCGTGTTGTATTGTCCCCATACCCCACCCGCCGGCAAGGTGCGCATCGTGCTCGGCGCGCGCATGCTGGCGGACAAGGGGGTCAGGGAATTCATCGAGGCGGCACGGCTGCTGCGTCTGCGCGGTGTTGTTGCCGAATGTCTTCTGGCCGGCGGTCCTGATCCGCAGAATCCGGCCAGTCTCGAAGCGGCAGAGCTGCAGCGCGCCACTGAGGCAACCTGGCTGGGGCCGGTCACTGACATGGCCAGCCTTCTGGCGTCCTGTCACATTGCCTGCCTGCCCTCCTATCGCGAGGGGCTGCCGAAATTCCTGCTGGAGGCGATGGCGTCGGGCCTTCCTTGCGTGGCAACGGATGTCGTAGGCTGCCGCGAGGCGGTGGCCGATGGCGAAAGCGGCGTGCTGGTCCCGCCGCGCGATCCGGCGGCGCTGGCCGATGCGCTGGAGCGCCTCGTCGCCGATCCCGAGCTGCGGGCCCGCATGGGGGCGGCGGGCCGTGCGCGGGCGGAAACCCTGTTCGCCGACGAGGTGGTTTGCGCGGCGACGCTCGCGGTCTATGAACGCGCCATCCGACACGACGTTTGACAGGGGATGGCATGATCAGGCGGCTCGCACTTCTCGGCATCATGGCCGGGGCCTGGGCGTTTGCGGTGGCAACGGCGCAGGCGGAGACGCGGATCGGCGCGGTCTCGACGAATTTCCGCCTGCTCGGCGCGAATGACAAGGTGGTGGTCGAGCGGCTCGACGATCCGAAGATCCCCGATATCGCCTGCTATGCGAGCTTCGCGAAGACCGGCGGGGTCAAGGGCAGCCTGGGTGTGGCAACCGATCCGTCGCGCTTTGCCCTCTCCTGCATTGCCACCGGGCCGGTCACGCTGCCGGCCGGCCTGCCGGCGAAGCAGCAGATCGCCGCGATCTCGGCGTCCTTCCTGGTCAAGCATTTCAATCTTTATCGCCTGGTCGATCCCGATCGCAAGGCGGTCGTCTACCTGCTGATCAGCACGAAAATCATCCACGGCTCGCCGGCCAACGCCGTCTCCGCCGTTCCCGTTTCCGGCCACTGACAGACGAGATTTGCCATGAACGACAGAGTCAACATCCGACGGGCCCTCATCTCGGTGTCCGACAAGGCGGGGCTGGTCGAGCTCGGCCGCGCGCTGGCGGCAGCGGGCGTGGAAATCCTCTCGACCGGCGGTTCCGCCCGCGCGCTGCGCGAGGCCGGGATCGCCGTTGTCGAGGTGGCGGATTACACGGGTGTTCCCGAAATGCTGGATGGGCGGGTCAAGACGCTGGTGCCCAAGATCCATGGCGGCCTGCTCGGCCGGCGCGACCTGCCGGAGCATCTGGCGCAGATGCAGCGGCACGACATCCCGCCGATCGACCTGCTCGCGGTCAATCTCTACCCGTTCGAGGAAACGGTCGCGAAGGGCGCGGATTTCGAAACCTGCGTCGAGAACATCGATA
>JAJZFF010000092.1 GCA_021805485.1 Pseudomonadota bacterium | reverse complement strand
ACAGCCGGCCGCGCCGAACAGCACCGCCTCGGTCTGCTCGGCATTGACGACGACGCTGACGACGATCTCCGCACCGCGCGCGGCGGCCTCGGGGGATGCGGCCGGCGCACCGCCGCCGCCGGCGAGACGGTCGAGATTGGCGGGAACGACGTCGAAGCCGCGGACCGCGAATCCGGCGCGCAGCAAGGCGGCGGCCATGCCGCCCCCCATCGAGCCGAGGCCGATGACGGCGGCCGCCCTGCCCTCGCCCGCGCTCATTGCCGTCCGTCCGCTGAAGCGATGGTCATGCCGTTCTCCTGAATCTCATGTGCTGCCGCCCGCCTCGAGCGTGAAACCGACATCGAGGCGGCGGGTGGTCGGCTCCCGCCCGGCGATCCGGGCAAGGAGCATGGCGGCGGCCTCGCGGCCGATCTGCTTGCGGGGCGAGACGATGGTGGTCAGCGTCGGCGTCGTCAGCGCCGCGATCGGCAGGCCGTTGAAGCCGGCGATGGCGATGCGGCCGGGCACGTCGGTCCCGTCGCGCCGCGCCCGCAGCAGGGCGCCGACGGCCATTTCGTCATTGGCGAAGAACAGCGCGTCGAGCGCCGGGGTGATGGCGAGCAGGTCCGGCAGCGCGTCCCAGCCGACCTGCTGGCCGCCGCCCTGCCCGGCCCCGCCCTCGCGGTCGAACAGCACGACGGCCGCCTTCCCGGCGAGCTGGCGGCGCAACCCGTCATAGCGCTGGCGGGCGCGGTAATCGTCCTTCATGCGCAGGCCGACGAAGCCGATGCGCCGGTAGCCGCGCGCGAGCAGGTGCTCGGCCATCGCGGCACCGGCCCGAACATGCGAGAGGCCGACATTCATGTCGATCGGCGCGCGGCCGGTTTCCATGAATTCGACGATGGGGATGCCGGCGTTGCGCAGCAGCGTCGCGGTGCGCGTCTCGTGCCGCAGGCCGGCGACCATCATGCCCGGCGGCGCCCAGCCGAGCAGGGTGGCGGCCAGCGCCGCCTCGTGCCCGAGATCGTAGCCGGTGCTGCCGAGCAGCATCTGGTAGCCTTGCGCCTCGACCGCTTCCTGGATGCCCTCGATCACCTCGACGAAGACGACATTGGAGAGCGAGGGCACGATGACCGGGATGACGCGGGTGCGCGCCGAGGCGAGCGCGCCGGCCATGCGGTTCGGCACGTAGCCGAGCTGCTCGACCGCCTGCTCGATGCGGCTCCGCAGGGCCGGGGAGACGGAGGCCGGATTGTTGAGCGCGCGGGAGACGGTGATCGGCGCAACCCCCGCGCCCGCCGCGACCTCGTTCAGCGTCACGGCGGCGCGCCGGCGGCGGGTGCGGCGCGGCGCCGCGCAGGCCTCGCCCGTCGCCTGTTTCGCTTCATCGGCCGTGGCACCGCGTGCGCGGGTTCCTCTCATGCCGCGACTATCGCGGAGATCGGCGTCCCATGCAAGATGGTAGCGCTGTCAGAACCTGGTTGCGCTACCACCGCGCCGCTCCTATACAGGAGCGGTCGGATATCGGGAGAAACAGGAATGTCGGGCAGCGGATCAAAACCCTCCATCGGCTTCATCGGCGTCGGCTTCATGGGCCACGGCATGGCGAAGAACATCGTCGAGGCCGGCTACGCCCTCACGGTGATGGCGCACCGCAACCGCGCCCCGGTCGAGGACCTGATCGGCCGCGGCGCGAAGGAAGCGAAAACCCCGCGCGAGATCGCCGAGGCGAGCGACATCGTGTTCCTCTGCGTCACCGGCAGCCCGCAGGTGCGCGCCGTGACCGAGGGGGAAAACGGCCTCGCCGCCGCCGGCCGGACGCTCACCATCGTCGACTGCTCGACCTCCGATCCGTCGGTCACGGTGCCGCTCGCCGAGAGCCTTGCTGCGCGCAACATCACCCTGCTCGACGCCCCGCTCGGCCGCACGCCGAAGGACGCCTGGGAAGGCACGCTCGACGTGATGATCGGCGGCGCCGCCGAGGATGTCGCCCGCGTGCGCCCGGTGATCGACACCTTCGCCCAGCGCGTGATCCATACCGGGCAGACCGGCACCGGCCACACGATGAAGCTGCTGAACAACTTCCTCTCGATGGGCTATGGGGCGCTCTATGCCGAGGCGCTGATGCTCGGCGCCAAGGCCGGGCTTTCGGCCGAGACCTTCCACAGCGTGATCGCCGGCGGGCGGATGGATTGCGGCTTCTACCAGACCTTCATGCAATACGTGGTCGGGCGCGACCGCAACGCCCACAAGTTCACGCTGAACAACGCGCTGAAGGACACCGCCTATCTCAACGCCTTCGCGGTGGCGCAGGGCGCGGCCAACCCGCTCGCCGCCGCCGTGCGCAATTCCTATGCCCAGGCGGTGGGCGCCGGGCGGGGCGACGATTTCGTGCCGATGCTGGCCGATTTCATCGCCGAGGCCAACGGGGTGAAGCGGGCGGAATGAGCGAGAGCGCGCTGCGCGAGGCGATCTGCCGCTTCGGCCGGTCGCTGTTCGAGCGGGGGCTGACGCCCGGTTCCTCGGGCAATATCAGCGTGCGGCTGGAGGATGGCGGCTGGCTCTGCACGCCGACCGACGCCTCGCTCGGCTTTCTCGACCCCGCGCGCATCGCCCGGCTCGACGCGAACCGCCGGCTCGTCTCCGGCGACAAGCCGACCAAGGAAATCCCGCTGCACGACGCGCTGTACGACACGCGGCCAGAGGCCGGCGCGGTGGTGCATCTGCATTCGACCCACGCCGTCGCCCTCTCGCTCCTGCCGGAGATCGACCCGGCGGAGGCGCTGCCGCCGCTGACGCCGTATGTGATGATGCGCGTCGGCAAGGTGGCGCTGGTGCCGTTCCACGTGCCGGGCGACCCGGCGGTGGGCGATGCCATTCGCGGGCTCGCCGGCAAGCACAGCGCCGTGCTGCTGGCCAATCACGGCCCGGTCGTCGCCGGCACGTCGCTCCAGGCGGCGGTGTTCGCGATGGAGGAGCTGGAGGAGACGGCGAAGCTGCACCTGCTCACCCGCGGGCTCAACCCGCGGCTGCTGACGACAGAACAGCAGGCGGCGGTGCGGGCGAAATTCGGGGTCTGATCCCCTTCCCCGCCGTCAGGCCCGGCCGGCTTCGTCGGGAAAATGCTGCGGCGCCTCGCGCCGGTCGGTCATGCCGTAGTCGCGGATGACGCGCACCAGCCGGTGCGACGCCCCCTCGCCCGCCCCGGCTCCCGTTCCGCTCCTGAGGAGCAAAACATCGCCCGGGGTGAGGACGGCCTCGAACACGTCCCAGCCGACGAGGCCAGGCACCGCGGGGTCGAGCCCGAGGTCGCGGGCCAGGGCCTCCGCCGTCATGCCCGCCGCCCCCTCGCGCCGCGCGGTGAGGAGCGAAACGCCTGCGGAGTCCGCCTCCGCCACCACCCCGACGCGCAGGCGATAATCCGCGAACAGCGCGCGCCGCGCCTCTTCCTGGGCGCGGTGATGCAGGGCGTGGCGGCGCCAGGCGATCAGCGCCGCCTCGTCCCGCCAGAGCGAGACCGAGAGCAGCCAGCCCGGCCGGGTCAGGCTGCGATAGCGGATGTTCTCGATGAACCCGTCGATCCCTTCGAGTTCGGGGCGCAGCAGCCGGGCATGGCCGAAATAGTCGTCCAGCCGGCCGTCCTTCGGCCTGACCTCGAAGATGACGGCGTGCATCGCTCTATTCGGCCGCCGCCTCGGCCTCGCGCCGGCGCTCTTCCGCCCGGGCGCGAACCTTGGCGACCAGCGGCCCCTGCTCGTTATAGGCGTGGCAGGAATTGAGCAGGGCGCTCGGGATGTCCCAGCGGTCCTCGGTGGTGCCGCCCTCGCGCGCCGATTTGTGGGCGCGGATCGAGAACATCGTCTGGATCGCGGTGGTGGCGACCTGCTGGAGCAGCTCGCGCAGATGGGTGCAGCCGGCGGTGCCGCCGACGCGCTCCATCGCCCCCTTGAGGAAGCCCTTGCCGATCGTCAGCCCCGCCAGCGCGGCGAAGTTCGGCGCCACCCCGGGGCAGATCGCGTGCGGCGTGTCGTCCATCGCCGCCTCGGCGCGGACGACGGTGAGCTTGTCGTCGATCGTCAGGCGCAGACCCATCCCGTGCAGCGCCTCGCCGGCGTTGATCCGCCCGCGGTCGTGATTGCCGAAACTGTAGGTCTTGGTGTCCTTCATGTGGGCTTCGATGTCCACGAGGCCGTCGGCGCGCAGATAGCCGCGGATCGCGATGTCGCGCAGGTGGAGCAGTTGCCGGGATTCGGCATGGCTGAGGGGCATGGAGCGAAAACTTTCCCTGATCTCGATGTTGACGAATAGGTTAAGCGCTGCCCGGACGGCTTGCAAATGCTCCGGCGCGATGCATGACAGGGTTGCTGCCCCTCGCGCGCGGTTGTCTGCCGCGCGAGACCGGCGCAATCTGTCGCGCCTCGTTTTCATCGCCCCTCCCCGCGCCACCCGAACGGACCCATGGAATACACGCACAGGCAACGGCTTCAGGTCATCTCCGGTATCATCCTGTGCATCCTGCTGGCGGCGATCGACCAGACGGTGGTGATCCCCGCGGTGCCGGCGATGGCGGCGGGGCTGCACGGCTTCTCCCATCTCTCCTGGGTGGTGACGGCCTATCTGCTGACCTCGACGGCGACGACCCCGCTTTACGGCCGCCTGTCCGACCAGTTCGGCCGGCGGCAGACCCTGATCCCCTCGATCGCGCTGTTCGTCCTCGCCTCCTGCGTCTGCGCCACGGCAGAAACCCTGCCCTGGCTGATCGCCGGGCGGGCGCTGCAGGGGGTGGGCGGCGGCGGGCTGATGGCGATCGCGCAGGCGGCGATCGCCGACGTGGTCAGCCCGCGCGAGCGCGGCAAGTACCAAGCCTACATGGCCGGGACCTGGGGCGTCGCCTCGACCGCGGGGCCGGTGGTCGGCGGCTGGGTGACCGATCATCTCTCGTGGCAGTGGATCTTCTGGTTCAACGTGCCGCTCGGCCTCGCCGCGCTGGTGCTGAGCCAGATCGGGTTGCGCCAGCTCAGGACGGTGGCACGCGGCGGGCGGATCGACTACGAGGGCGCGGCCCTGCTCACCTGCGCCGTCACCGCCTTCCTGATCGGCCTGTCCTGGGGCGGGCGGAACTATCCGTGGCTCTCGGCGCCGGTGATCGGCATTTTCGCGGCGGGCTTCGCGCTGATCGCCGCCCTCTGGCGGTGGGAGGCGCGCGCCGCCGTGCCGCTGCTGCCGATGCGGCTGTTCGGCAGCGCCTCCTTCGTGCGGCTGGTCGGGATCGGGTTCCTCACGGCGCTGGCGATGTTCTCGGCGATCTTCCTGCTGCCGCTGTTCTTCCAGCTGGTCTACCGCGCCAATGCCGCGCAGTCCGGCTGGGACATCATGCCGTTCATGATCGCGAGCACGATCGGCGCCTACGCCGCCGGCCAGGTGGCGCGGCGCACCGGGCGGACGCGCAAGCTGCTCATCGGCGGCCTCGTCGTCGGCACCGCCGGCTTCGTCCTGCTCGGCCTGCTGCCGCGCGCGACCCCGCTCGGCCTCGTCGTCTTCAACTGCTTCGTCATGGGGCTCGGAATCGGCTTCGTCCTGCCCTCGAACCTCGTCGCGGTGCAGAATGCGGCGACCCGGCACGATGTCGGCGCCGCGACCGCGACGCTGCTGCTGCTGCGGGCCATGGGCGGCGCGTTCGGCGCGACCATCGCCGGCGCGGTGCTGCTGCTGCGCCTCGGCCGGCAGATCGACGCGCCGGGCGCCGCGGCCGAACGCGCGATGGCGGCGAACCCGGCGCTGCCGGCGGCATTCCACGCGGCGTTCCTGATCACCGCCGGCTTCGCCCTGCTCGGCC
>JAJZFF010000659.1 GCA_021805485.1 Pseudomonadota bacterium | reverse complement strand
GGCTTTCCGGGCGAGGATGGTCGACCACAGCCGGTCGAGCACCTGGGCGTTCGGCGCCGCAGGGTTCAGCAGCGGGACGGGCGGATGGCTCGCGGCGCCCACTCCCTTCGGCTTCGCCTTTATCTTGGGTTTGGCGGAAGCGACCTTTTTCGGCTTGGCGTCGGCAGCGGTGGATTTCACGGGCTTCTTGGGCATGGCGATCTCTAGCGGGGTGCAACCGGGCGAACCGGCAGGCCAGCGGCGGCGAGGGCGGCCTTCACCTCGGCGATGGTGAACTGGCCGAAATGGAACACGCTGGCGGCGAGCAGGCCGGTCGCGCCCGCCTCGGCGCCCTCGACGAAATGCGCGAGCGTGCCGACGCCGCCGGAGGCGATCACCGGGATGTTCACCCGCGTGGTCACGGCGCGCAGCAGGTCGAGATCGAAGCCGAGGCCGGTGCCGTCGCGGTCCATCGAGGTCAGCAGGATCTCGCCGGCGCCGCGCGCGGCCATCTCGGCGCACCAGCCCACCGCGTCAATCCCGGTGCCGCGCCGCCCGCCATGGGTGAACACTTCCCAGCCCTCGCCGCCGCGCCGCGCATCGACCGCGACGACGACGCACTGGCTGCCGAATTTCCGCGCCGCCTCGTTGATGAAATCGGGCCGGGAAATGGCGGCGGAGTTGATGCTGCATTTGTCGGCGCCGGCCAGCAGCAGGCGGCGGATGTCCTCCGTCGTGCGGATGCCGCCGCCGACGGTCAGTGGCAGGAAGACTTTCGCGGCGGTGCGCCCGACCACATCGATGATCGTGTCGCGGTTCTCGTGGCTGGCGGTGATGTCGAGAAAGGTGAGTTCGTCGGCGCCCGCGCGATCATAGACCACGGCCTGTTCCACCGGGTCGCCGGCGTCGCGCAGCGAGACGAAGTTGACGCCCTTCACCACGCGTCCGTCCTTCACGTCGAGGCAGGGAATGACGCGCAGCTTCAGCATGCGGCGGCCTCCGCCAGCGCCGCTTGCGGATCGATCCGGCCATCGTAAAGGGCGCGGCCAATGATCGTGCCAGCGAGATTGGGCGTGCGGGCGGCGGAGGCGCGCAAGTTGCGGATATCCTCGATGCCGGCCACACCGCCCGAGGCGATCACCGGGATCGTGACGGCGGCGGCGAGGGCTTCGGTAGCATCGAGATTGAGGCCCTGGAGCATCCCGTCGCGCGCGATATCGGTATGGATGATCGCGTCAATGCCGGCATCCTGCAGCCGGATCGCCATCTCCGTCGCCGGCAGCGACGATGTTTCGGCCCACCCCTCGGTGGCGACCATGCCATCCCGCGCGTCGATGCCGACGACGATCCGCCCCGGAAAAGCAGCGGCCGCCTCGCGCACCAGGGCGGGATTCTTCACCGCGGCGCTGCCGAGAATGACGCGCGAAATCCCGACTTCGATCCAGGCAGCGATGCCCGCCATGTCTCGGATGCCGCCACCGAGTTGCACCGGCATCGCTACCGCAGCAAGGATCGCGCGTACTGCCTCGCCATTCACCGGCCGTCCGGCAAAGGCTCCGTTCAGGTCGACGACATGCAGCGCGGTGAACCCGGCGGTCTCGAAGGCGCGGGCCTGGGCGGCCGGGTCCTCGGCATAGACGGTCGCCTGGTCCATCTCGCCGCGCCGCAGACGCACGCAGGCGCCGTCCTTCAGGTCGATCGCCGGATAGAGGGTTAGCCCCATGTCAGGAGGCCTGCAACAACTTGTAGTAGAAATGGCCGGAGATCGTCTGCCCGTCGGTGCGGGCATAGGCCGGATGGGTGCCCCAGCGGGCGAAGCCGACCGCCTCGTAAAGGGCGATGGCGGCCTCCTGGGTCTCGCGAACATCAAGGTTGAGCACCTGGTAACCGAGCGCCCGGGCGCGATCCTCCACTCGCTCGATGATGAGGCGTGCCAGGCCGTGGCCGCGCGCGTAGGGGGCAACGAAATTATGCGCGAGCGTGGCACCGAAAGCCTGCGCCTCGTTGTTGCGCGGCGGGCGGACGAGCTGGGCGGCGCCGTAGATCACCCCGTCCATCCGGCCGACGAAGAGTTCCCGTTCGGGCACCATCACGACGCCGCGAAAGAACTGCTCCAGCGCCGCGCGTCCTGGCGGGCGAAGCCAGCCGAAGCCGCCGCCATCGATGATCGCCGCATCGGCGGCCTCGCACAGCGCCTGCAGGTCGTCATCGGCAATCGTGGTCAGGCGATCAACCTGCATGCTTGAAGGTGGCGGCAGGTCGCAGAGATCTGAACTTGTCATCATGGTATCCAACGCAGGAAATTCGTCAGAATGGTCAAGCCGACCTCCTGACTTTTCTCAACGTGGAATTGTGTACCCGCCCGGTTGCCGGTTGCAACCATTGCCACGATTTCTTCACCATATGATGTCGTCGCGATGACCGGCTCGCGGTCATCCGTGCGCAGGGCGTAAGAGTGCACGAAATAGGCGTGGTCGCCCGGCGTCAGCCCGTCGAGCAGCGGGTGCGCGCCGGGCGTGAAGGCGAGTTCGTTCCAGCCCATGTGGGGCAGGCGCAGACCATCGGCACGAATCGGCGCGATATCGCCGCGAATCCAGCCGAACCCGGGGGTAATCTCGTGTTCGAGGCCTCGTTCGGCCATCAGTTGCATGCCGACGCAGATACCAAGAAACGGCGCCCCGGCTTCGACCCGCCGATGCATCGAGGCGGCAAGGCCAGGGCGGGCGGCGAGCCCGTGCGCGCAATCGGCGAAAGCGCCCTGGCCGGGCAGCACGATGCGGTCGGTGCCGGCTACGACGTCCGGATCGTCGGTAATCGAGACGACCGCATCGAGTCCGATTCGGGATGCAGCGAGTTCAAGCCCGCGTGCCGCCGAGGCAAGGTTGCCGCTGCCGTAATCGATGACCGCAATCCTCACAGCACCCCCTTGGTCGAGGGAATCGCGCCGGCAGCCCTGGGATCGGGCTGGACCGCCATGCGCAGCGCGCGTGCCGCGGCCTTGAACGCGGCCTCTGCCACATGATGCGCGTTGTGCCCGGCGCGGCGGGTCAGATGCAGGGCGAAACCGCCATTGGCGGTCAGCGCCTGGAAGAATTCCTGAACCAACTGGGTGTCCATGTCGCCGATCATCGGCCGCTCGAACGGGACGTCGAACACCAGGAAGCCGCGGCCGGACAGGTCGATCGCGGCCTCGCACAGCGCCTCGTCCATCGGTGTCGCAGCGAAGCCGAAGCGGGTGACGCCGCGCTTGTCGCCGAGCGCCTCGCGGATCGCCTGGCCGAGCACGATGCCAACATCCTCGACCGTATGGTGCGCGTCGATATGCAGGTCGCCCTCGGCGCGGACGATCAGGTCCAGCATGGCGTGCCTGCCGAGCGCGGTCAGCATGTGGTCGAAGAACCCGATTCCGGTGGCGATATCGGTATTGCCGGCGCCATCGAGGTCGAGCATCAGCTCGATCGACGTTTCGGACGTGGTGCGCGTGATGCTTGCGGTGCGGCTCATGCGCGCTGGCCTAGCCCAATTTCGCCGGCCCGCCAATCAGCCGGCCGGCGAAACTTCGCTCAGTGGTTGATCTGCTCGAGCGCGAGCCCTTTCGTCGAGGGCCCGAGCGCGATCATCGCGATGCCGACCAGCATGGCGATGGCGATGAATACGGCCACTCCAGGCACGCCATACTGGGCAAGCAGCACGCCGATCGCGAGGCCGGCAAACGCCGCCGCCAGCCGGCTCCAGGAGTAGACGAAGCCGACCGCGCGGGCGCGGATCCGGGTCGGATAAAGCTCGGGCTGGTAGCCGTGATAGGCGAAGGACATCACGTTCGACGCGAGGGTGAACAGCACGCCGAGGACGATCAGCGCCGAGGGCGCCGCGCTCTGGGCGAACAGCACGATCACCACACCCATGATGATCAGCGAGGTGATGATCTGCGTCTTGCGCTCGAATCGGTCGGCGAACAGCGTGCCGAGCAGCGGGCCGAATGGATTGGCGATGGCGATGATGAAGGCGTATTCAAGGCTGTGGGTGACAGTGATACCGCGATGGATCAGCAGCGTCGGCACCCAGGCGGCAAAGCCGTAGAAACCGATCACCTGCGCCATGTTGAAGATCGACAGGATGATCGTGCGCCGGAGATATTCGGGGCCGAAGATCTCCATGATCGATCCCGCGCCGCCCTCTTCCGGGGCAGCCGGCTGCGGCGGCGGTAGGGCCGTGCCGGTTTCCGCGGCCACGCGCCGCTCGATTCCGGCGACGATCGCCTCCGCCTCGGCCATCCTGCCGTGGCGGGCCAGCCAGCGCGGACTCTCGGGAATGCCCCGCTGCAGGGCAAACACCACGACGGCGCCGACCGAGCCGATCAGAATCAGCACCCGCCAGTAGTCCAGCCCGAACGGCTTGCTGCCCTTCATCGCATAGGCCAGGAACGCGATCAGCGGCACCACGAGAAAGGTGATGAACTGGTTCACCGCAAAGGCCTTGCCGCGCTCGCTCCGGGGAATGATCTCGGAAATGAACGTGTCGATCGTGACGAGTTCGACGCCGATGCCGATGCCGGCGATGAAGCGCCAGATATCGAGCGCGAGGCCGCTGGTCTGGAACGCCATGATTGCTGTGCAGACCATGTACCACAGCAGCGCGCCGGTGAAGACGGCGCGGCGGCCGAATCGGTCGGCAACCTGGCCGAACAACAGCGCGCCGACCCAGAGCCCGGCGAAGGTGGCGAAGACGAAGGTGCCGAAACCGGCGACCTTCAGCACGCTCAGCCCGGCAAGAAAGCCGAGCGATTCGGGCTTGAACAGCCCTTCGCCCACCATTCCCGGGGCGACATAGCCGGTGAAAAAGAGATCGTAGAACTCGAAAATGCCGCCGAGCGAGATCAGGACGACAATGGTCCAGACCGTGCGCGACGGCGGCAGACGGTCGAGGCGGGCGGCGATTGTCGCCGCAGTCTGGTCCGGCATGTGATCCTCACTGACATGTTTTTTATCAGTAAGCCCGTCTCGTGAGACCTTGGCAAGCCGGGGGGACGGCTTTGCCGGAGGCGACAGCCGCGGGCCGATCCTGCCCGGTTAATCCTTCAGCTCCCGGCGATCCTGGTCGCGCACCAGCCAGTAGACGCTGCCGAGCGACAGGAACGCGACCGAAAGTGCAAGGAGTTGCAGCGCGTTCTCATGCGCGAGATCCATGATGATCAGCTTGCGGACGATCGCGAGCATCCCGATCAGGATGACGACCCGCACGCGGACCGGCCCCTCGTCGCGCTCGCTGGTCACCAGGATCGAGCGCTTGAATTCCAGCGCGATGACGACGGTGAAGATTCCCCCGAACACCGACTGGAACACCGCCGCGTTGGTCGGATCGAAGGTGGTGGCGAGGATATCGTGCGCGATGTTGACCACGAGATGCGCAAGTGCCGCCGTCACCACGATCGCCATCAGCAGCGTCACCGCCTGGACGACGATGAACTCGAAATACTGATAGGCCCTGCTGCCGAACCGGCGGTCCATACCGTGGCCTCCCCGTAGCCGCGTCGCGATCATAGCTTCATTCGCCGTGGGTTGCAGCATCAAACGAGGTCCGGGTCGCGCGGCCTGTCCCCTTTGGCGCCTTGCCCGGCCGTTCGCGCGGTGCCATCTGGGGGGCATGATGAACTCGCATGATCCGGTCGGCTGGCACGGCACGACCATTCTCTGTGTGCAGCGGGACGGGCAGGTGGCCATGGCCGGCGATGGCCAGGTCTCGCTCGGCAACACCGTGGTGAAGGGCAATGCGCGCAAGGTGCGGCGCATCGGCAACGGCAATGTCGTGGCCGGGTTCGCCGGCGCCACGGCTGA
>JAJZFF010000009.1 GCA_021805485.1 Pseudomonadota bacterium | reverse complement strand
ATCTCGCCAGATCGGCCTCGATGAAACGGCAATTGCCGATGCCGGCACGGGCGGCCAGATCGCGCGCCGCAGCGACATGGCCCGGATTGAAGTCAATCCCGGTCACCGTCCATCCAGGATTGGTCGCGGCAAGGACGAGTGCCGTAAAGCCCCGTCCCGACCCGATATCGAGGAAATGAAAGGACTCATCCGGAGCTGCCATGCGCGCGGCGCGGCCGGTCAGCAACGCCACGAGGGCCATGAGCCGCGGCGACTGCTCCACATAATAGCCGGGGGCATAGGCGATGTCGGTCACATATCCGCTGCCCCAACTCATGCGGCTCTCCGCGCCAAAGCGGGGTCGAGCGCCGGCAAGGCCTCGATCGATCCGGCCGCGAACATCGCCTGATCGGCCTTTCGGCCCCCGCTCATCGCTGCGGCGGGTGCGGGCAGCCACCCGGTCCAGGACAGGCGTGGCGCATCGGGGCCGCCAAGCCGTAATGACGGAACGTCAGCAGGATCCAGTACAAGATTCACGGCAAAATCCACCTCCATGCCGACATACGCCCGCACCAGCGACACAAGCTCGCGCAGCAGCGGCCGGTCGGGCAGCAGCGCCGCGAAGGCAGCGCGCGACAGCGGGCCAATGCGGATAACGAAACGTGCCTGCTGGTCATAGGCCCTGGCGCCGGCGGCGCAGTCCATACCCAGGCGGTTGAACTGGCCGGGAAGCCTGCCACGCGGCATCCGGCTCTGCTCATCAGGCCCGATCCTGAGCCATGCGCCGGCAAATTCGATGATCTCGACCGGCCGTTCCAGCCAATCGCTCAGCATCGCCTCAAGCCGGCTGGCCGAACGCGGCCAGGTTGCGAAAAAGCCTGCATAATGCAGGATCGAACCCCGACCCGCCGTCAGCCGGCCGACCAGGTCCGGCGAACCATAGCCGGTCAATGCAAGCAGCGCACGCTCGGCCGGATCGGCCGACCCGTGGTCCGCTGCCCCAGTGTGCCGCGCGACTTCGGCGGCAAGATGCGGGCGATACTTTGTTCCGGCGACCGCGAAAGCCGAGATGATGCGCTGCGAGAGAAGGTCGAAGAAAGCTGCCGTCGCCGGTGAGCGGGCTCGGTTCGCGCCGGCGACGAGTTCGGTATACCAGCGGGGCAAGGGGCTCGATGCGCCCAGCAGGCCAATGAGCCGTGTCGCAATCCGACCTCGCGGCTCATCGGGAGCGGGCGCCTCGGCCTCATCGATTTCGGCTGCCGGATGACCGAGGGACAGTGGCGTGGTGAAGCGTATCGCGTCGCCAGGATCGCTTCGCCCCGAGGCCAGCCAAAGCAGCCGGACCGCAGCGCCGAAACGAAAGTGCCAGGGCTCGGCAGTCAGCCGGTCGAGCACGCCGATCGGCGTCCGCCGGCGCCGGTGGCTGTCCGCCGGTCGGTTCACAGCAGCGTCCGGTAGCCGGCGCGGGGCGGAAAGCGCTTCACCGGATCGATCCGCCCGCGCAAGCGCAGGGTGGTGCGGACGAAGGAATTGATCGTGCCATGCAGCGCGAGGAACCGCTCAAGAACGGCTCCGAGCAGGAACAGCCCATTGTCGTGATACGCTTTCGACTCGAATTCGAGTGCGATATCAAGCCCGCGACAGAAACTGCCTGCCCGGCCACCCGGCACCCGGGCCGTGCCAGGCCGTGCCGTTACCGCGACCAGCGCTTCGATCGCCCCCCGCGTCTCGGCGGTGCCTGCACGGTCGTAGAGGCGCAGC
This sequence comes from Pseudomonadota bacterium, assembly GCA_021805485.1. The sequence goes on along the minus strand of JAJZFF010000009.1, from coordinate 4,104 downwards.
ACGTCACGCAACGCAGCCGCTCCTTCGGCGCCGCCGACGACCGAAAGATGGCCGAGCGACAGATGCGAAATCAGCTGCCAGGCGCCGCGTTCGGCGAGATCCGGCCGAAGCGTCGCGCCCGGCGGCGTCAGGCAGGCGATGCCCGCGATACCGTCATGTGGCGACAATGCCGTCAGCACGGGATGGCCACCGCCGAACGGCAGGGCGGCCGGCAGGTCGCGGTTCAGGCACATAGCCTCGACCGAAAGCACCTTGTCGCCCGGCGCATGCGCATCGAAGTCGGCGCCGAACGGCGCGATAAAGGTCTCGGTACCGCCCACCGCGACCGGTGCCGGCCGCCTCGTCTCCAGATACTGGCCACCTACCTCGCTGTCCTCGACCCGCCCGACGCGATAGAATGGCAACCATGGTGCGGTGCGGCCGGCAGCATCGGTTTCGGTCACCGCGGTGATTCCCCACACCTCGAAGGCCCCAACCCCCCTGGCATCCGGAATCACCCGATATTCCGTCTCGGTCTGGTCGAGCCGGATCGGTTCGCAGCGTTGTGGAAAGATATTGACCATCGGCGTGCAGCCGAGCGCGATATGTTCGGTGCCCAACGCTCGTTCCAGTTCGGTCATCGAGCGATCAAAATAGATGAAGATTTCGAGTCTGTTCCGATCAAGCACGAGTGTGCGCCGATCGAGACCGTCGATGTCGAAGAAGCGGAACTTGTCGGACAACGCGAAATATTCCGTTAGCAGCCGGAATCCGGCGAAGCCGCGTGCCGGCCAGGGCAGCAGTGCCTCGTCCTCAGCAAAGCCGACCGGGCGCACCGAAGCGGAATCAAGCAGCACCGGCGCCGGATCGCCCGGCGCCTCGGCGAGCGCGACGCCGATCACATGCGCGGCGAGCATCTCGTGCAGATGCGGCGCAATCGCCGGGCCGCCGCGCAGGAACAGGCGCAGCCGGTCCATCCCCAGCTTCGCGAAGCTCATGTCCGGCGCCATCGTCTCGACCACGATCCGCAGAACCGAGGCAGCACCGGCAGCGAGCGGATTGGCGGGCGCCACGAAAGGCTGTCCCGAAAGCCGCGCCTGGGCAATCCGCACCGGCCATAGCGTCACCGGATAGGCAGTACGGAACCGGCAGGGATGGCCTCGAACCCGTTCCGTCTCGATCGCAAAGCCAGCCTCGATCTCCGCTCCACCCTGCAGGTCCGCCTTGGGAGTGAACTGGACGATCGCGCTCGATGGCACGGGCGCAAGGAAGCCGGGATACAGGGCGGAGAGCAGCGCATCGGTCAGTTCGGGAAACTCGTCGTCGAGCCGCTGATGCACCCTCGCTGAGAGATAGGCGACGCCGTCGAGCAACCGCGCCACATGGGGATCGTCGATTGCATCAGGCGAAAGCCGCAAACGGCCGGCAATCTTGGGGTGCGCATCCGCGAACTCGCCGGCCAGCTTGCGGATGGCCACCAGTTCGCGGTTGAAATACGGCAGCAGCCGGTCAGACACCGCCTTCCCCCTTCACCTCGATCTCGGCCGAGGTCGAGTCGACCACTGTGTTGAAACTGATCGGTTCAGGTGCCGGTTCGGCATGCAGCAGCCCCTCGATCCGCATGTAGAGCGTAGGGTCCAATGGGTTCTCGGCCTTGACGAGCGTGACCGAGACCCGGGCAAATCGCGGTTCGAACTGGCGGATCGTGCGTTCGACTTCCGCGCGGAACGCCTCGCGCGCGCCTGCGGCGCCCATGCTGCCGGAAGTATAGTCCGGCAGTCCGTAGCCCGCGATCGAGTTGCGCAGTTCTGCCAGCGCCGGCGGCAATGCACGCCAGCGGCGCTTTGCATTCAGCAGCGCCTCAAGGTCGCGTCGCACCGACCGTCGCAGCATGTTGAGCGCTTCGCCAGCAGACAGCGGCCGGTCCCGATCACGATCGGGTTCATCGTCCAGCAATCGGTCGAGCGGAGACAGTTGCACGCGCGCGCCAGCATCCCGCACCCGGTCGCTGAAGCCGATCGGGCCGCTCATCAGGAGAACACGATTTCGCCAAGCTCCATCACGGGTACGGCCTCGTCGCCGACCAGGAACTCACGCTGACCAACACCGGTCACAAGGCCGCCCCGTTCGATCCAGTCCGTCGCCCGTCCGAGCCGGAATTCGGGGGCGAGCGACGCATCACCCGCCCCATAGGTCACCGGCATATAGACGTCACCATCGGGTCCGTCATGAACCGCAAGCGTCGCGCGCCGCCAGATCAGGTCGCGCGGCCGCTCCGGCGGATGAAAAGTGACCTCGGTCACGCGCGAAATCGGGATCCAGAAATATTTCCCGGTGGTGGTCAGGATTTCGAAAATCCCGCAGCAGATGTCGCTGGCATCGCGGAAATCCGCGAAAACTGTCCCGTTGGAAGTTCCGGCCCGCGCGCCGCGTTGGGCCTCGGCCGTCTCGGCCGCGCGCCTCGCTGCCTCGGCATCTCCGTCACGCAACGCGACCAGGGCCGCCAGCAGTGCTGTTTCGACATCGCCCGGTCCACCGAGGAATTCTGGCACCCGCCCGTCGCGATACAACTGCCGGCGCGCCGTCTCGGCACGGAGGAGCTGGCGGAATTCGGCAACCACTATGCCCGCACTCGGGTCAAGCTGGCCCGCAGCATCAAGCAGGACATCGGCACGCTCAACATTGCCGGCGAAAACAAGGAGTTCGGCGAGCAGCACCCGCGCCGACAAATCCGACGGGCTGGCTTTCACCTTAGCTGTTGCGGCCGCGATCGCATCATCGAGGCGACCGGCACGGAACAACGCACCCACGCCGGAATCGTCGCCCTTTGCTGCGCCATCCGCCATGGTCTTGTCCTCCTCGAATTTTTCTGATGGTCAACGATGCTATTCAATCAGGGAATGCCATGCAATGGAAGGTCCGGGCGACGTCGCGCGCTGCTCTCTGTGATCACCGTCACGCTCGCAACATAAAAACTGCACTTTAACGCAGTGTGAACCTCATGGCCCGGCTCTTCCACTGGATGCCCAGCACACACTCTGTTACATCCGTTTCCAGTTGACCATCGGTTAAGACCGGGCCTACCATTATTAAAAATTCAGGTGTCGGCAGCACACCTTGGAACTCATGAGACTGATTCACGACTTTTTGTGAATATTTTGGGAGATCGGACGATGAGTGGCAGTATCCACGAGAAGCTCAACCGCGTACGCAAGCCGCGCGTGCACATTACTTACGATGTCGAGACCGACGGCGCGCAGATCGCGCGCGAACTGCCATTCGTGATGGGGGTGATGGGCGATTTCTCCGGCGACCCGACGCAGCCGCTGAAGCCGCTGTCGGAACGGAAATTCATCCAGATCGACCGTGACAATTTCAACGACGTCATGGCCCGCATGGCGCCCGGCCTGAAACTCAAGGTCGACAACACCCTGGCCGATGACGGCACGCAGATGGCGGTCGACCTGAAATTCAACAGCATCGAGGATTTCGATCCCGACCGCGTGGTCGAACAGGTACCGGCCCTCAAGTCGCTGCTGGAAACGCGCAACAAGCTGCGTGACCTGATGAGCAAGGCGGACCGTTCGGAAGAGCTTGAATCGCTACTCGAACAGGTGCTGCAGAACGAAACCGAGCTGAAATCGCTCTCGGGCGAACTCGGCCTCGGCAAGGAGGGCTGACCGATGTCACAGAGCCAGTCCGAATCGGCGGCAGCCGGCGCAACGCAAACTGGGGAAACCGCCTCTCTGCTCGACCAGGTCGTCGGCGCGACCAAGCAGACCGAGCCAGACCACGCCCAGGATCTCGTCAAGACGCTCGTCCAGGAAGCGCTGTCCGGCACCGTCACCTTCGACAAGAATCTCACCCGCACGATCGACCGCGCCATCGCCGCGATCGACGCGCGGATGTCCCGCCAGCTCAACGCGATCATGCATGACGCGAAATTCCTCAAACTCGAGGGTAGCTGGCGCGGCCTGCACCACCTTGTGATGAACTCGGAGACGGGCACGTCGCTCAAGCTCAAGGTCATCAACATGTCGAAGCGGGATCTGAACAAGGATCTCACCAAGGCCGTCGAGTTCGACCAGAGCCAGCTCTTCAAGAAGATCTACGAGAACGAGTTCG
>JAJZFF010000296.1 GCA_021805485.1 Pseudomonadota bacterium | reverse complement strand
GTCGACCACGGCATCGACGAGGCGGCCCATCTCCTTGCCGTCCGCGCCATGGACGGTCTCGCCGAGCACGCCGGCGACGCTGCCCGCCGGCATCTGCAGCATGCCCGTGCCGGGCGAGGCGGCCGATCCGTCGCCTGCCGGCGGCTCGCCCGCGAAGGCCGGCGGTATCAGCAGCGCCAGGGCGAGAAGCGCGGCTTTCATGGCGGCCCCTCGCGGAGCGCGGCCGGCCTGGCGCCAGTGAGGTCGAGCAGGTGCCGGGCCGAGGTGCGGAACACGTGCGCGGGTGAGCCGGCGGCGGCCCAGAGCGGATCGAGTGCCAACAGGTCTTCGTCCAGCCAGGCCAGCGGCGGCGTGAGATGGCCGATGGGGGCGACGCGACCGATGGCGAATCCGGTCACCGCGCGGACCCAGGCGGCATCCGGCCGCTCGACCGCGGTCCCCGCCAGTGCCGCCAGCTTCACCGGGTCTACCCGGTTGATCCCGGAGGCCAGCACCAGCACTGGCTGCCCGCCGGCCCGGAAGATCAGCGACTTGATGATCTGCGCCACCGTGCAACCCATGGCGGCGGCCGCCTCGGCGGCGGTGCGGGTACTCGCCGGGGCGGCGACGATGGTGTCGGCATGGCCCGCGGCCTGCAACGCCTGTCGCACGCGCTCCACCGATCCTGCCGCGCGTGGCGCGGACGTTTCCGTTTCCCTGGACACGCCCCGATCATGCCGGGTTTCCACGCCTGGATGCAATCACGCCGCCGTGTCGCCTTTGGCGCCGAGCCGCAGCCGGGCGGCGAGCCGGAACGGCGCCGCCGCGCTGCTCTGCGTGAACAGAGCGAGCGTTTCGACCCGGCGCGGCTGCGCCAGGGCGGCGGCGAAATGCGCCTCCGCCGCCGCCTGCCAAGCGCCGCGCTCGGCGCCGCCGAGCCGGCGGGTCAGCGTCATGTGGAAGCGCCAGGTGTCGAACACGTCTGGATAGCCCCAGCGCGTCAGCATCCGCGCCTGCTGGGTGGAGAGGTCGGCGCGATGACGGCGGGCGAGTTCGGCTTCGTCTGGGGGCGCGCGGAAAGCATCGAGTCCCGCCACCGCGGCATCGGCGAACGCGCGCAGCGGTGGCGAGGCCGCGGTCGGGCAGAGCGCGAGGAAGCCGTCGAGATCGGCGACCGCCAGCGTCGGCAGCGGGAACGGCGCGAGCGCAGCGGCCAGCGTCCGGGCAGCCATTTCGAGTGCCGCGGAGCTGATGTCGGGGACCAGGCGCATCGGCGGCTTCAGCGTCGCGTGGAAGCCATAGTGCCGTGGCGCCGCAGTGACCTCGCCGATGCCGGGCAGTGGCGGCTGGACGAGGTCCTGGTCGGTGGCGGGATCACGCCCGAGCCAGCCGCAGCCGGCCTGCCAAAGCGGATCCTCCGGCTCGGGCGCGTAGTAGAGCGCGATGCGGAACGGCACGACTATGCCGCCAGCCCGGCCAGCGTCAGGCGCAGCGCCGCCAGCCCGGCGCCGGTCTCGGCGCTGGTGACGAGAATTTCGGGATGGGCGGCGGCGTGGGCGCGGGCCAGGGCGGTGACCTCGGCCTGCTTGGCGGCAAGGACGTCCGCCTTCGGCGCGTCCGCCTTGGTCAGGACGAGCTGGTAGGTCACCGCCGCCTTGTCGAGCAGGTCCATCACCGCGTGGTCGGAGGGCTTCATCTCGATGCGCGAATCGAGCAGCAGCAGCACGCGGCGCAGGGTCGGGCGGCCGCGTAGATAGTCGAACATCATGCCCTGCCAGTCCGCCTGCAGCGCTTTCGGCGCCTCGGCGTAGCCGTAGCCCGGCATGTCCACGAGGGTGAGGCGGCCGCCGAGATCGAAGAAATTGAGCTGGCGCGTGCGTCCGGGCCGGGTGGAGACGCGGGCGAGGGCGCGCCGGCCGACCAGGGCGTTGAGCAGGGAGGATTTGCCGACGTTGGACCGACCGGCGAAGGCGACCTCGGTGGGGCCGGTCGGCGGCAGCTGCGCCAGCGTCTGGGCGGCGTGGAAGAAGGCGCAGGGTGCCGCGAACAGGCGCTCGGCCGCGCCTGTCTCGGCGCTCACATCTTCCTCGGCGCTCACGTCCTCGCCATGCGCGGCTGGCCGAGCCGGGTGTTGCGCATGATCAGCCATTGCTGCGCGATGGAGAGCATGTTGTTCCAGGTCCAGTAGATCACCAGCCCGGCCGGGAAGCGCGCCAGCATGAAGGTGAAGATCAGCGGCATGAACTGGAACATCCGCGCCTGCACCGGGTCCGGCGGGGCCGGGTTCAGCCGCTGCTGGAGGAACATGCTCACGCCCATCACCAGCGGCCAGATGCCGAGATGGAGGAAGGGCGAAAGCACCGTCGGGTCGAACGGAATGAGGCCGAACAGGTTGAACAGATTGGTCGGGTCCTGCGCCGAGAGATCGCGGATCCAGCCGAAGAACGGTGCCTGGCGCATCTCGATGGTGACAAAGATCACCTTGTAGAGCGAGAAGAATACCGGCACCTGGATCAGCATCGGCAGGCAGCCGGAGGCGGGGTTCACGCCCTCGGCTTTGTAAAGCGCCATCATTTCCTGCTGCTGGCGGGCCGGGTCGTCTTTGAAGCGCTCGCGCAGCGCCTGCATCTTCGGCCCGAGCAGGCGCATCTTGCTCATCGACTTGTAGGACTTGTTGGCGAGCGGAAAGAACAGGCCCTTGGCGAACACGGTGAAGATGAGGATGGCGACGCCAAAATTCCCCGTCATCCAGTAAAGCCAGTCCAGCGCATAAAAGATCGGCTTGGTCAGGAAATAGAACCAGCCGAAATCCACCGCCTTGTCGAAATGCGGGATGGCGTATTCACGCTCGTAGCGGTCGAGCAGATGGACTTCCTTGGCCCCGGCGAACACCCGCGCGCGGCTGCTGGCGTCTGCGCCCGGGGCGATCGTGGTCGCCGTCTCGGGGATGAAGTCGACCTGGTAGCCCTCGCCGGTCGCGAGCTTCACCGAGCGGAAGCTGGCGGTCTCGGCCTGTTTCTGGTCGGGGATCAGCGCCACCAGCCAGTATTTGTCGGTGATGCCGGCCCAGCCGCCGGTGGTCGCGGTGGAGAAGGCGAGGCCGGCGTTCTTGGCGCCTTCGCTCTTGGCGTTGGCGTAGGTCAGCTCCTTGAGCCGTCCGTCGAGCACGCCGAGCAGGCCCTCGTGGAGGATGTAATAGCCCGCGGTGGTCGGCGTGTAGTCGCGGCGGATGCGCGTCCAGGGCGAGAGCGTGACCGCGGCGCCGGAGTCGTTGCGCACGCGCCGCTCGACGCTGAACATGTAGTGCGCGTCGATGCCGAGCACGATCTCGAAGGTCAGGCCGGCGCCGTTGTTCCAGCTCAGCGTTACCGGCGATTGCGGCGTCAGTGTCGCCGCCGAAGCGGTCCACAGCGTGTCGTTGTCCGGCAGTTTCGCGCTGCTCCCGGGCGCCGCGCTCCAGCCGAACTGGACCGCGTAGGGCTCGGCGCCGCCGGCGCGGGCGAGCAGGCGCACGCGCGGGCTGTCGGCGGCGGTGGTCTCGCGGTAGTCGCGCAGCACGAGATCGTCGAGCCGGGCGCCGAGCAGGCTGACGCTGCCGGTTACGCTCGGCGCGTCGATGGCGAGCCTTGGCGCGGCACGTGCGGCCTCGGCTGCGGCCGCCTCCGCCGGCGGGACCGGGGCCGGCGCCGTGGCGGCGGGTTGGGCCGAGGTCTCGGCCAGCGTCTCCGGCGGTGGCGCCGGTGGAACGATGCGCGCCGAGATCAGTTGGAAGCCGATCAGGATCGCGATCGAGATACCGATCGCGAGAAACATCCGTCGCTGGTCCATCAGCCTGCGTTCCGGCCCGGTCTATGGTGGAAAAACGGTCGCGGGACGGTCGGCACCGGGTCGAGGCCGCCGGCGTTCCACGGGTTGCAGCGCAGGATGCGCCAGAAGGCCAGGCCCGTACCACGCAGCGCGCCATGGCGCGCCAACGCCTCCAGGGCATAGTCGCTGCAGCTCGGGTGGAAACGGCATTGCGCGCCGATCAGCGGGCGGATGGCAAGCTGGTAGCCCCGCACCGCGCCGCGCAGCAGGTGCGCGAGCGGGCTCACGGCGGCCCCGCCGCTTGCACCCGCGCCAGCGCGGCACGCAGGTCCTGCATCAGCGCGGCGAAATTCCGCGTCCGCGTCGCGGCCCGGCCGACCAGCACCAGATCGACGTCCGCCGCCGGCATCTCCGCCAGCACCAGCCGCGCCGCCTCGCGCAGACGCCGGCGCGTGCGGTTGCGCACCACCGCGTTGCCAACCTTTTTCGTCACGGTGAAGCCGATCCGCGCCGGCTCGCCGTCGGCGCGGGCAAGCGCCTGCAGCACCAGACCCGGCTGCGCGATCTTGCGGCCTTTTCCCCCGACGCGGAGGAACTCGGCGCGGCGCTTGAGGCGCGCGGGCGCCGCGTTCACGGCGTGGTCCCGCGCTCAGGCCGAGAGCCGCTTGCGCCCCTTGGCACGGCGGGCGGCCAGAACCTTGCGGCCGCCAACCGTCGCCATACGGGCGCGGAAGCCGTGCCGGCGCTTGCGGACAAGCTTCGACGGTTGATAGGTGCGCTTCACACTATTCTCCGAGAGCAGGATAACCGCCCGGTACGGGCCGGCGCATATAGGGGGGAGCAGGCGCCGGCGTCAATTCCGCCGCGCCCGCCAGGGGGGTGCCATGCCGGATTTCGATCTCGCCGTCGTCGGAGCGGGCGCCGCCGGGCTCTCGGTCACCGCCGTCGCCGCCCAGCTCGGGCTGCGTGTGGCGCTGGTCGAGCGCGGGCGGATGGGCGGCGATTGCCTGAATACCGGCTGTGTGCCGAGCAAGGCCCTGCTGGCCGCCGCGCATGCCGCCGCCGCCGCGCGCGCCGCCTCGCCGCTCGGCGTGCTCCTGCCCGAGCCGCGGATCGACTGGGCCGCGGTGCGCGCCCACGTCGCCGGTGCCATCGCCACCATCGCGCCCAATGATTCGGCCGAGCGCTTCACCCGCCTTGGCGCCGAGGTGATCGCCGGGTCGGCCCGCTTCGCCGGCCCCGACACGCTCGCCATCGGCGCGCGGCGCCTCACGGCGCGGCGTATCGTGCTCGCGGTCGGCGGCCGGCCCGCCATCCCGCCGATCCCCGGCTTGGCCGAGGTGCCGTTTCTGACCAATGAGACGATGTTCTCCCTCGCCGAACCGCCGGCGCACCTGCTGATCATCGGCGGCGGGCCGATCGGGCTCGAGATGGCGCAGGCGCACGCGGCGCTCGGCGCGAAGGTGAGCGTCGTCGAGGCCGCCGCCATCGCCGGGCGCGAGGACGCCGAACTTGCCGCCGGCCTGCGCGCCGCGCTCCTCGCCCAGGGCATCGCCCTGTATGAACGGGCGCGCATCGACTCCGTCCAGCCCGGGCCGGTGATCGTCCTGGCCGACGGAACCCGCCTCAGCGGGTCGCATCTGCTCGTCGCCACCGGGCGGCGGCCGAACCTGGAGGGGCTGGATCTCGACCAGGGCGGCGTCCGCGCCGGGCCGCGCGGCATCGCCACCGATGCCGGGCTCCGCAGCCTCTCCAACCGGCGCGTGTTCGCCGCCGGCGACGTGGCCGACCCGGCGGGAATCGGCCCGCGTTTCTTCACCCATGTCGGCAGCTACCATGCCGGCATCATCGTCCGCCGCGCCCTGTTCCGTCTGCCGGCGCGCCTGGACTACCGCGCCCTGCCGCGGGTCACCTATACGGATCCCGAGCTGGCGCAGGTCGGGCTGACCGAGGCCGAGGCGCGCGAAGCGGGCCTGCGGGTCGTCGTCCGGCACGCCGAGCTGGCCGAGAACGACCGCGCCATCGCTGAGGGGCGGCGTGAGGGCATGGTGAAACTGGTGGCCACGCCGCGCGGGCGCGTGCT
>JAJZFF010000342.1 GCA_021805485.1 Pseudomonadota bacterium | reverse complement strand
GTCCACAGCGTCTGGCCGGTGGTCGCGTTCATCGCGATCAGCGCCTGCTTGGAGTTCACCATCGGCGTGGTGAGATACATGATGCCGTTGACCACGATCGGCGTGGTCTCGAAGCTCGCGCTGTAGCCGGTCTGGGCGATGGCGACCGGGGCGAGGTCCTTCACGTTCGCGGCGTTGATCTGCTTGAGCGGCGAGAAGCGCGAGTTGTCGTAGTCACGGCCGGAGACCAGCCAGTTCGCGTCCGCCTTCGGCGCCGCTTCCAGCATCTTGGTGGTGACGCTGACATCGCTGGTGATGGTCTTGCCGACGACCGCGGTCTTGCCGCCGGTCTCCGAGCCTTCGGCCTGCACGGCGCCGGCCTGCGCCGTCTGCGCCAGCGCGAGGCCGAGCAGCGCCGCCGCCGGCAGGGCGGCGAGACGCAGTCGCCGCGCGAGGCGGGAATCGTCCGTTTTCGTTGTCATTCGTGAGTTTCCCCTGTGGTTTCAGCCAGATCCGGCCGCCTGGGGCGGCCGGCGGTTCCGCCCTGCTTCAGGACTTGCCGGGATAGGGCAGCATCTTGATGCAGGAGGCGGTTTCGGCGTCCAGCTTGGTGCTGCCGGACGGATAGCCGTTCTGCTGGAGGATGTGGGCGAAGATCGCGTCATACTCCGCGGATTTGAGGCTGCCGGGCGCCTGGTAGGGCATCTGCGACTTGATGAAGGCGAGCAGCTGCGCGCCCGTGATCTTGGTGAATTCGAGATAGGACTTGAACTTCGCGCCACCCAGCGCCGGGCCCGACCCGCCGGAGAGGTTGGTCATGTGGCAGGCGGCGCAGTTCGCGTCGTAGAGCGTCTGCCCGGTCGCCGCCTGGGCGGCGGTGAAGTCGCCGCTGGCGCAGCCCGCCTGGGCGAGGCCCGGCAGCGAGAGCATCGCCGCGGCGGCCGCGGCGAGCAGGGCCCTGTGTCCTTTGGTCATGAATGTTCCCCATGTTCGGTTCGCCCGCGACCGGGCGGTGTTCTCATATTCGTTACGCGGCAGGTATATGAACCCTTCCATCCTGTAAAGCTGCGGTAATCCCGGCGAGAGAGACTGTTCCGCTTCGCCACGCCCGCGCCCCGCGGCGTCTGGCCGTGCGGGCGGGAATCGTCGTAGCCTCGCGCGAAACCGGGAATCGAGGAGAAGCGCCGTGGCATCGGAACCGTCCTGTCTCATCATCGGCGCCTCGCGCGGGCTCGGTCTCGCCATGGCGGAGGAGTATCTCGGGCGCGGCTGGCGGGTGACGGCGACGGTGCGCGGCGCGGGGCCGACCGGCCTGCACGCGCTGGCGGCGCGGGCCGGCGGGCGGCTCGCGATCGAGCGCCTCGACATCAACGACGCGGACCAGCTCGCCGCCCTGCGGGCGCGGCTGGAGGGGCAGGTGTTCGACCAGCTGTTCGTGAACGCGGGAATCGCCAGCGATCCGGCGGCGCCGATCGGCGCGGTGAGCACCGAGACCTTCGTCGAGCTGATGGTGACCAACGCGCTCAGCCCGATGCGCGCGGTGGAGGCGCTGGGCGACCTGGTCGCGCCGGAGGGCGGGATCGGGCTGATGTCTTCCGGGCTCGGCAGCGTGGCCAACAACACGACCGGCATGTTCGAGGCCTACCGGGCGAGCAAGGCGGCGCTGAACACGCTGATGCGCAGCTATGCCGCGCGCCACAGGGACTCCGCGCGCAGCCTCGCCCTGGTGGCGCCCGGCTGGGTGCGGACCGACATGGGCGGGCCGCAGGCGACGCTGTCGATCGGCGAGAGCATTCCCCGCGTGGTCGACCAGCTGATCGCCCGGCGCGGCAGGCCGGGGCTGGCGTTCTTCGACTATACCGGCGCGGAGCTGCCGTGGTGAGGCGCTGACGCCGGTCTCGATCCGCCGCCGAACGGCGTTGTCATGTCGCGGTTCCGGCCGGACCGGCCTGCCGGGACGTGGTCGAACCGGATCGGCTTGATTGAGGATATCCTGTGGCTGGCCGGAGGCCGCGTGGCTCGAACGTCAGGCCGTTGCGGGGGCGAGGCGTCAATCGCGTTCATCTGGTGGGTTGCGGTGGAATGGGGCGGCTGGTCCCGCCGGGCCGGTCGTGGGGGGCGCGTCGCCCTCGGTTTTCAGGCATGATCCGGGCGGAAGGTGATGGGCGGCCTCATCGGCGCGGCATCCGGCATGCGTGCGGTGCCAGTGCGGCACGGTTGCGCCGGGGTGGCCCGCGATCAGTGCCGGAACCATGATGAGCCAGACGGTCAACCGCATTTCTCCGGCACGGACTCAAGGCTCCCGGCGGCATCGCGGAGGGATGCCGGCCGCCTGGGGGTGGGTGGTGTTCATCGTGGCTTCCTAACGCATTCGCGCGGCGGCGTGATGAAATTCCCGTGACCGATGGCCACGGTGTCGCGAACCGTCCAGGGGTGTCGCTTCTTCGGCGGTGCGGTGACGCGGCGGCGCGCCATGTCGGGCCTGGCGTGGCCGGGCAGCGGATCAGATCGGGGTGATGCCGGGGATCGGGGAGAATGGCGAGCCGGCGCCCGGAAGCCGATCCCTGACATCCGGTCGCGAAGAGTCGAGGGGCAGGGCGCTCGTTCAGGTCAGAACGGGGACCGCCATGGTCACGATCGATACCGTGATCAGGATGCATAACGCGATCGAGATCCGTGATCGCTTGATGAAAATTCGCCGTCTCGCCGGTAATGCCGCCTGCACAGCCACCTCCCGTCTCATATCGTTAAAATATCAACCGATATTTGAATAAAAATTCAGTTAATAAGACAAAATTTTCTTGATTTCTGTACGGCGTCAATAGGAGCATGAGGTGAGGAACCGAATGCGAGGCTGGAGCGCGTTCCGATCCTTCAGGATCGGATGCAGCGCTCCATCATATTGATCATCATGGCATCCTTGTCCGATCGGACGACGCCCGAGGTGGTTTCATACCCCATGAAAAACGCCAGAATGCGAATGCTGATCTTGTGTCTGGCTGGCACCGGGCTCATTGCGCTCGTGCTGTTTCTCGCGGCGGGTACCGTGAGGTATTGGCAAGCGTGGGTGTATCTCGCGGTGAACGGCATCGCCGCCGTTCCCTACGTGCGATACCTGCTCGACAACCCGAGGCTGCTGGAGGCCAGGATGAAAGCGGGTCCGACGGCGGAGCAGCGGTCCGTGCAAAAGGGCATTACGCTGCTCGGCTTCATCTCAATCGTCGTCGCATTCATCGTTCCGGGACTGGATGACCGCTTCGGATGGTCGAACGTGCCGCCTTGGCTCGTGGTGACGGGCGATCTTCTGATCGTCGCGGGCATGCTCATGGTGTACCGGGTCGTCAAGGAGAACCCGTTCGGCGCCGCGACTGTCGGGGTCGTCGAGGATCAGAGGGTTGTCTCGACCGGGCCCTACGGGGTCGTGCGGAATCCGATGTATGCGAGCGCGCTGGTCTACCTGATCGGCATGCCCCTGGCGCTCGGTTCCTATTGGACGCTCATTCCCTCGGCCCTCACGGTTCTCGGCCTCGTCTGGCGCCTCCTCGATGAGGAGAATTTCCTTGCGCAAAACCTGCCGGGATACACGGAATACTGCACAAGGGTGCGCTGGCATCTGGTCCCCCTGATTTTCTGACGGGCCGTTGCGCCGTCTGCACATTCGTCACGCGGGGCGGGGTGTTCGCCCCTCATGCGCACGGAAGCTTGATCGCGCCGGGAGGCAGCGCCGCCGCCGGACGATTGACAGGCCATGCCGCCGGGACGTTAGCTGTATTCCGGAATTGACATATATCTCTGGGAGGCTTCGTGATGACCCGGTTACCCCGCCCCCGTCTCGTCGGGGCTGCCCTTCTCGCCTTCGGCCTTGGCCTCGGCACGGCCGCCGCCGCGGGGCTTGCCCCGGCCACTTCGCCGGACCAGGCCGCGGCGGAGGGCTTGCACATCTTCAATCATGATCAGTTCGGCGGCGTGCGCACCTGCTCGTCGTGCCATGTCAATGGCGGCACCACGGCCGGCCACCTGCCGGGCGGCGCGAAGATCCCGAGCCTCGAGGGGGTTGCGGCGCAGTTCCCGAAATATAACGGCCATGCGCATCGTGTGGTGACGCTCGAGCAGCAGCTCGTCCACTGCATTCGCGGCGGCCTGCAAGGCAAGCCGCCCGGCGCTTCCAGCCCGCAGATGACCGACCTGATCGCCTATCTCACCAAACTCTCCAAGGGGGCGAAGATGGGGCAGCAGTTCAAATAGGCCGGATACCCGGCCCGCCCGCGCCGCCGCTTCGCAATCACGCCGGGGACCGGCGGTTCGTTCGCGGGACTGCCGGGCCCGGCCCGTCATTCCCATGGCAATCCATCGGCGCTATGAAGACTGCGCCGAGCGGGATTTCCATGCGGAGGGCCACCATGGCCAATGCCGAATACGCGCTGACGATGGCCAGATACAATGCCTGGCAAAACCGGAACCTTCTCCGCGCGACGGCCCAGCTGCCACCCGAAGGGCGGGCGCTCGACCGGGGCGCCTTCTTCGGATCGATCGAGGCGACGTTCTACCACCTGCTCTGGGCGGACCGCATGTGGATGAGCCGGTTCAAGGGCACGCGGCCGCCCGAGGGAGGGATTCCGGGCTCGACGAGGTTTGACGGGAGCTGGGACGAATTCTGCGGGCAACGCGCCGCGATGGACCGCGAGGTGCTGGACTGGGCAGGGCAGCTGGATGCCGCCTGGTTCGCCGAAGATCTCGTCTGGTTTTCGGGCGCGCTGGGACGCGAGATTTCGAGGCCGAAGACCGTGATCGTCATGCATCTCTTCAATCACCAGACACACCATCGCGGCCAGATCCATGCCATGCTCACGGCCGCAGGCGTCAGGCCAGACGATACCGACCTTGCGTTCATGCCGGAGCACCCCGAAATCCTGTAAGCATCGGCGGCGCTGATCCGGCACGCCGGGCCGGCGCTTGTCCCGATCCTCGCGAACCTGAAGTTTCATGAGGACGCATTCGGCTGCGGGCCTGCCGGCCTGGCGGGGCCGGGGTTTGCGGGCCCGCGATGGCGGGGTATTCTGTTAACGTGCTGTTATTTCTCGACGGCCGTGGCGCTTCAAGGACGCTGGCCGGACGCGCGGGAGGGAGGAAAACATGGACGGATCGGGCATCTCGGGCCGGCCCACGCAATCGGCGCGCGACCGGACGCGCTGGGTGAGCGGGGCGGGGCGGTATGTGGCGGATGTGCGGGCGGAGGGCGCGCTGGCGGCGGCCTTCCTGCGATCGCCGCACGCCCATGCGGCGATCGTCTCCCTCGATGCGGCGGCGGCGCGGGCGATGCCGGGCGTCGTCGCGGTGCTGACCGGCGAGGATTGCGCCGCCGCCGGCTTCGGCAATTTCCGCGCCCTGATGCGCTACGGCGCCGAGGGCGAGCGCCCGCTCGTCGCCCCGTTCCGCCCGGTGCTGGCGCAGGGGCGGGTGCGCTATGCCGGCGAGCCGGTCGCCTGCGTGGTCGGCGAAACCCTCGCCGCGGCGATGGACGCGGCGGAGGCGATCGCGGTGGAGTACGAGATGCTGCCGCCGGTGGTCGGGCTCGACGCCGCGCCGGACGCGCCGCCGATCCATCCCGAGGCGCCGGGCAATCTCGCCTTCCTGCACGCGGCGGGCGACGCGGCATCGGTCGCCGCCGCCTTCGCCGCTTCGGCGCATGTGGCCGCGGTGCGGTTCGACCTGCCGCGCCTCGCCCCCTCCACGATGGAGCCCGGCGGCATCGTCGCGCGGTATGACGCGGCTTCGGGCGTCTATCACCTCGTCACCCCGCACCAGGGCATCAACGAGATCCGGCTCGATCTCGAGGCCGTGCTCGGCGTGCCGGCGTCGCGCATCATGATCGAGCTGCCCGATGTCGGCGGCGGGTTCGGCCTGCGCAGCCCGGCCTATCCCGAGCACGCCGCCCTCCTGCCCGCCGCCC
>JAJZFF010000325.1 GCA_021805485.1 Pseudomonadota bacterium | reverse complement strand
TATGCCGAGCGCGAGGAGAAAAAGCTCGGCGCCATTGCCCAGCCGCTCCGCGCCGCCCTGACCGGCAGCACCGTCAGCCCGCCGATCGACGCGGTGATGGAAGCGCTCGGCCCGATCGAGGTCCGCAAGCGGATCTTTGCCGTCCTCGGCGAATAGCGCCGCCGTTGCCGGCTGAAAAAATGGCGGGCGCCACAAGGCCGCCCGCCATTCGCGTTTCAGCCGGGGAGGGAACAGAACATCAGCGATTGACCGCCTTCAGCCCTGCCTCCGGATAGCGCGTTCCCGCCACCGCATCCGCCGTCATGATCCGCTCGATCGCGGCAAGGTCTTCCGGCGTCAGCGTCACGTCGAGCGCGCCGATATTCTCGTCGAGATAGGCCCGCCGCTTGGTGCCCGGAATCGGCACGATGTCCTCGCCCTGCGCCAGCACCCAGGCCAGCGCCAGCTGACCCGCCGTGCAGCCCTTCTCCGCCGCCAGCGCCTTCACCTTGCCGACGAGTTCGAGATTCTTCACGAAATTCTCGCCCTGGAAGCGTGGGGCATGGCGGCGCCAGTCATCCGCGGCGAGATCCTCGGGCCTTGCGATCGCCCCGGTCAGGAAGCCGCGGCCAAGCGGCGAATAGGGCACGAAGCCGATTCCGAGTTCGCGCACGGTGGCGAGAATCTCGCCCTCCGGCTCGCGCGACCAGAGTGAATATTCGGTCTGCAGCGCCGTGATCGGATGGATTTTGTGCGCCCGGCGGATGGTGGCCGGCGCCGCCTCGGACAGGCCAAGATGCCGCACCTTGCCGGCCTTCACCAGGTCCGCCATCGCGCCCACCGTGTCCTCGATCGGCACATTCGGATCGACGCGATGCTGGTAATAAAGATCGATCGCGTCGATCCCGAGCCTCTTCAGCGAGGCGTCGCAGGCGCGGCGCACATAGTCGGGCCGCCCGTTGATGCCGACCCGCTGGCGGTCCTCGGTGAATTCGTTGCCGAACTTGGTCGCGAGCACGATTCTGCTCCGGTTCGCCTTCACGAGATCCGACAGCAGGCGCTCGTTGTCGCCGAAACCATACATATCGGCGGAATCGAAGAAGGTGATGCCGCGTTCCAGCGCGCGCTCCAGCGTCGCGCGCGCTTCCGCCTCGTCGCGCCCGCCGTAGAAATCCGACATGCCCATGCAACCGAGGCCGAGGGCGGAAACCGTGAGTGAGCCGAGTTTCCTTGTCTTCATGCGTGTCTCCATCTGTTGGGTTGCCGCCGATATGGGGCGTTCAGTCAGTCGATGCAGCCCCGTGCCGCATTCGCAGGGCTGATGCCGGAGCCGCGTTCCGGCGGGCGAGGCGCGATGCACCGCGCGCGACTCGACAGCGCCGCCGCCGCGCTGTATACGCCGTCGCTCAATCGGAACGCGGGAGGTTCGGCCACGGGTGGCTGGGCCGGTGGAACCGCGGTCCATTGGCGTGTTTCGGGTTTGCCCGGCTGCACGCCTTCGGATCAGGAGTGCGCCTCATGGCGAAAAAAGTTGTCGGCTATATCAAGCTGCAGATTCCTGCGGGCAAGGCCAACCCGTCGCCGCCCGTCGGCCCCGCGCTCGGTCAGCGCGGTCTCAACATCATGCAGTTCTGCAAGGATTTCAATGCGGCTACCCAGGGGATGGAAGTGGGCATGCCGGTCCCGGTGGTGATCACCGCCTATGCGGACCGCACCTTCAGCTTCATCACCAAGACGCCGCCGAACACCTATTTCCTCAAGAAGGCCGCGGGCATCCAGAAAGGCTCGACCGCGACCGGCAAGGGTGCCACGGTCGGCAAGGTGACGATGAGCCAGCTGCGTGAGATCGCGCAGACCAAGATGGTGCACATGAACGCGAACGACGTCGATGGCGCTGTGCGCATGCTGATCGGTTCGGCCCGCTCGATGGGTCTTTCTGTGGTGGAGGGCTGACCATGGCGAAGAACAAGCGGCTCGTGAAAGCCCAGTCCGCCGTCGATCGCGCGAAACTCTACCCGGTGGTGGAGGCGATGGCGCTGGTGAAGTCCAATGCCACCGCGAAGTTCGACGAAACCGTCGAGCTCTCCCTCAATCTCGGCATCGATCCGCGCCACGCCGACCAGATGGTCCGTGGCCTGATCTCCCTGCCGAACGGCACCGGCAAGACGCTGCGCGTCGGCGTGTTCGCCCGTGGCCCGAAGGCCGAGGAGGCGAAGGCTGCCGGCGCCGACGTGGTGGGCGCGGAAGACCTCGCCGAGCTGGTGCAGAACGGCACGATCGAGTTCGACCGCTGCATCGCGACCCCGGACATGATGGCCCTGGTCGGTCGCCTCGGCAAGATTCTCGGCCCGCGCGGCCTGATGCCGAACCCCAAGCTCGGCACCGTGACGATGGACGTGAAGGGCGCGATCACCGCCGCGAAATCCGGCCAGGTCGAGTTCCGCGCCGAGAAGGCGGGCATCATCCATGCCGGTATCGGCAAGGCGAGCTTCGAGGCCGAAAAGCTCATCGAGAACGCCAAAGCTCTCGTCGACGCGATTCAGAAGGCAAGGCCGACGGGTGCGAAGGGCACCTATCTGCAGAAAGCCGCCCTGTCATCGACGATGGGACCCGGCGTGCGGGTGGATGTCAGCAGCCTGACAGCCTGACGAGATGCGCCGGGGCCAAGGCCCCGGCCATGACGGGATCGGCCGGTTCGCGCCGGCGGTTCCGGACCTGTCCAAGACGGTATGTGGCGCAAGCCTTGATGGGAGTTCTCCCGCACACCGGAGACGGGGATCGGAGCGTTTCGTTCCGATGGTTCCGGTCTGAGGACAGGCGAACGGCGGTCGGGATGGTCCCGGCCGCTTGGGCAACCCGGCGGGATGCGGTCCAAACGCACCCCGCCTGACGAGTGGAGATCGACGTGGATCGCGCACAGAAGCGTGAATTCGTGGACCAGCTCGCCGCGGTGTTTTCCGAGACGTCGATGGTCGTGGTCAGCCGCAATGATGGTCTGACCGTGGCCGACGTCACGGCCCTGCGGGTGAAGATGCGGGAAGCGGGCGCGCAGTACAAGGTGGCGAAGAACCGTCTGGCTCACCTCGCTCTGGAAGGGACCCGATTCGACGGGCTGAAGCCGATGCTGAAGGGACCGACCGCGCTTGCGTGGTCGCAGGACCCGGTGGCGGTGGCGAAGGTGGCCGTCGAGTTCGCCAAGACCAACGAGAAGTTCGTGCTGGTCGGCGGCGCGCTGGGAACGCAGATGCTCGATGCATCCGGCGTCAAGGCGCTCGCCGAACTGCCGTCGCTCGATCAGCTCCGCGCCAGCCTCCTGGGTCTCATCCAGGCGCCGGCGACGAAGGTGGCGGGTGTGCTGCAGGCGCCGGCCGGCCAGCTCGCGCGGGTCTTTGCGGCCTATGCCAGGGCGGATGAGGCCGAGGCGGCCTGAGACGACATGACGCGGGCCGGCATTCCCGGCTTGCATGGAACCAACTGAACGACTATTCTAAGGAATTGAACAATGGCTGATCTGGCAAATCTGGTTGAACAGCTTTCGAGCCTCACGGTTATCGAAGCGGCGGAGCTTTCAAAGCTGCTCGAGGAAAAGTGGGGCGTTTCGGCTGCGGCTCCGGTCGCGGTCGCGGCGGCGATGCCCGCCGGCGGTGGCGCTGCCGCCGCGCCGGTCGAGGAGAAGACCGAATTCAACGTGATCCTCAAGTCCTCCGGCGACAAGAAGATCAACGTGATCAAGGAAATCCGCACGATCACCGGTCTCGGCCTGAAGGAGGCCAAGGATCTGGTCGAGGGCGCGCCGAAGACCGTCAAGGAAGGCGTGAACAAGGACGAGGCCGAGAAGATCAAGAAGGTTCTGGAAGAGCAGGGCGCATCTGTCGGTATCGAGTGATGTTACCTCGCGCCGCGCGGCCTCCGGGCCGGCGGCGCGACAGGACTGAAACTGGCGGGGCGCCCCATGGCGCTCCGCCCGTTTGCCGTTGCGTGCCTCGGGCGAGGGCGGAGCGGCGGTTGATGACTGGCGGGGTTTCCCGCCGCTGACGCGGCGACGCCCGGGCTGATGGTAGCCCCGGGCCGCGGCGCGGTCACTGGAATGAAGATCGGGGTCTGAGCATGAATGCGATTTCGGGTGGCCTGAACAAAGTTTCCTTCACCAATCGCAAACGCATCCGCAAGAGCTTCGGGCGTATCCCTGAAACCACGCCGATGCCCAATCTGATCGACGTGCAGCGCGCCAGCTACGATGCGTTCCTGCAGATGCACGTCTCGCCCGACTCCCGCACCAATTCCGGCCTGCAGGAAGTCTTCAAGTCGGTCTTCCCGATCGACGACTTCGCCGGCCGCGGCCGTCTCGAATTCGTCTATTACGAGCTCGAGGAGCCGAAATACGACGTCGAGGAATGCATCCAGCGGGGCATGACCTATGCCGCGCCGCTGAAGGTGGTGCTGCGTCTGATCGTCTGGGACGTCGATGAAGACACCGGCGCCCGCTCGATCCGCGACATCAAGGAACAGCCGGTCTACATGGGCGACATGCCGCTGATGACCGACAACGGCACCTTCGTGGTGAACGGCACCGAGCGCGTCATCGTCAGCCAGATGCACCGCAGCCCCGGCGTGTTCTTCGACCACGACAAAGGCAAGACCCACAGCTCCGGCAAGTATCTCTTCGCCGCCCGCGTCATCCCCTATCGCGGCTCCTGGCTCGATTTCGAGTTCGACGCCAAGGACCTGATCTATGTCCGCATCGACCGCAAGCGTAAGCTGCCGGTCACCACGCTGCTCTACGCGCTGGAAGGCCGCGCCACCGAGGCGCTGCGCGCCGCCCGCGAGGCGAAGGGCGAGGCGCTGGAGATCGGCGAGATCCGCGGCATGGATTCCGAGGAAATCCTCACGTATTTCTATGGCAAGGTGCCCTTCACGCGCACCCGGACCAGGGATGGCGAGACCGTCTGGGCGCGCCCCTTCGAGCCGGAGACGTTCCGCGGCGCCAAGCTGGTCGAGGATCTGGTCGACGCCGAGACCGGTGAAGTCGTTGCCAAGGCCGATGACAAGCTGACCGCGCGCGTCGCCCGCCAGATCGCCGTGAAGACCCGCACGGTCCTGGTCAGCCGCGCCGACCTGATCGGCCGCTACGTCGCCGAGGATCTGTTCGACCCCAATACCGGCGAGATCTTCGCCGATGCCGGCGAGGAGATCTCCGACGCCAAGCTCAAGACGTTCGAGGATGCCGGGCTCGACGAGATTCCGACCCTCGCGATCGATCAGGCCAAGGGGCCCTGGATCCGCAACACGCTGGCCGCCGACAAGAACGCCAGCCGCGAGGACGCGCTGATCGACATCTATCGTGTCATCCGCCCGGGCGAGCCGCCGACCTCGGAAACCGCCGAGGCGCTGTTCCGCGGCCTGTTCTTCGACGCCGAGCGCTACGACCTCTCGGCCGTCGGCCGGGTGAAGATGAACATGCGTCTCGGCCTCGAATGCGAGGACACGGTTCGTGTGCTGCGCAAGGAAGACATCCTGCGCACCATCCAGATCATGTGCGAGCTGAAGGATGGCCGCGGCCAGGTCGATGACATCGACAATCTCGGCAACCGTCGCGTCCGTTCGGTCGGCGAGCTGATGGAGAACCAGTACCGCATCGGCCTGCTGCGCATGGAGCGCGCCATCCGCGAGCGCATGGGTTCGGTCGACATCGACGGGGTGATGCCGCACGACCTGATCAACGCGAAGCCCGCGGCTGCCGCGGTGCGGGAGTTCTTCGGCTCGTCGCAGCTCTCCCAGTTCATGGACCAGACCAACCCGCTCTCGGAAGTGACGCACAAGCGCCGCCTCTCCGCTCTCGGTCCGGGCGGCCTCACCCGCGAGCGCGCCGGCTTCGAGGTGCGCGACGTGCACCCGACGCATTACGGCCGCATCTGCCCGATCGAGACGCCGGAAGGCCCGAATATCGGCCTGATCAACTCGC
>JAJZFF010000670.1 GCA_021805485.1 Pseudomonadota bacterium | reverse complement strand
ATGGTCGATCGCTGACGCCAGTTCGGGCTTGTTGGCGGCGCGAACAAAAGCCGAGATGTGGAAGTCCGTGTTCCGGGCACTTCCGGTTGCCATTGCGCAGGATATCTGACGCACCGCGGCGGTCAGTCGAGCCTCGATCGTGGCGGCCGAGGGCGGCGGAACGGGTGTGGGCATCGACGCAGGCGCGGGCGTTGCATGAGTGGCAACCGATGGCGCGGGTGCCGGTGCGGGTGCCGGGGTCTTGATGCTGTTGGCTGGAGCTGGAACCGGCGCCGCCGCGGAGGGATGCGACGCCGCGGTTTGCTGCCGGCCATGGTGTCCGGCACCAAGCAGGAAATAGGTGCCGCCGCCGGCGACGATCAATGCGGCTGCGGCAATTCCGCCGATGAGGAGGCCTCGCCGACCGCCGGGGGCCTCCGCGGATGCTGGAGCGGGCGCCGAGCGGACGGCGGCTGCCGGAGCCGTTGCGGCATGACGGCCGGCAGAGGCAATCATCGTCGCATCTCCGTCGGTGGCTTCGCCTGCGAACGCGGCGCTGCCGGAACCGGAGCCGGACTCCGCGCTCGCCAGGGCCTGGGCGAATTCCCTTGCGTCGGCGAAACGGTCGTCCGGCCGCTTCGCCATCGCCTTGCGGACGATTGCATCGAGCCTCGGCGGCACCGAGATCGACAGGGCCGAGGGCGCGGGCGGCTCGACGTTCAGCACCTTGTGCATGATCGCGGTGATCGAGCCTTCGAACGGCTTCTCGCCGGTGAGCAACTGATAAAGCATGACGCCTGCGGAATAGATGTCGGTCCGCATGTCGATCGTCTGCCCCATGAACTGCTCGGGAGACATGTACGAAGGCGTGCCGATCATCGTCCCGGCCTGGGTGAGGCTCGAACTTTCGATTCTGGCGACGCCGAAATCGGCGAGCTTCACCTGGTCATCTCTCGTGATCATCACATTGGCAGGCTTGATGTCACGATGGATAACGCCGTTGTCGTGGCTGTAGGCCAGTCCTGCCAGCAGCGACCGCATCATTCGCAGCGCGTCGACCGTGGCAAAGCGTTCGCCTCTGTCGAGCACCGATTTCAGTGTTTCGCCTTCGACATATTCCATGACGATATAGGCAAGCCCGTCGGTCTCGCCGTAATCGTAGATGCCCACGATGTTCGGATGCGTCAGCCGTCCGGCGGCCTGCGCTTCCCGCCGGAACCGGAGCAGCCCCTCGGCGGCCTCGGCGTCGTCGGTATCATCGAGATTGACCGTCTTGATGGCGACGCGACGCGCAATGATCGGATCGAAGCCTTCGTAGACGGTGCCCATGGCGCCCCGGCCGAGAATACGGACGATGTCATATTTTCCGAGCTTCGTCAGATCTGGCGCTGCCATGAGGGGATGTCTCGCTTTCTGATGCGTGATGATCGCTACTTGGCCAGATTGCGCGTGCCCTGTCCACCGTCGCCGATGACCACGAAAGGCGCCCAGAAGAACGGATCGGCGAGCTTGGCCGGCAGGGTGCCGGACGCGGCGCCCCTGATCAGGTCGAGCTGGGCGCTCCGCAGGCTCGCGGCCGCCCCCTCGCCCGTCGATGAGGCCAGATGGGTGAGCGTGGTTGCGACCAGATAGGAGCTGACCTGGTCGTTCACCGACCATTGCGTGACCATCAGCGCGCGGGCGCCGGCGAAGAAGAACGCGCGGGCAAGGCCGGAAAGCGCTTCACCGCCGGCCTTTCCGTCGCCCCCGCCCGTATTGCATGCCGACAGGATCACGAGGTCGGCGTTCAGTTTGAGATTGGTGATGTCGGAGGTCGTCAGCATCGAGTTCGCCGCGGACCTGGCGCCGGGCGGCGGCGAGGTGACGATCGCCGGTTCATGAGCGCAGGGCAGTTCGGAGGGCAGCAGCGCGTGGGTCGCGAAATGCAGGATCCGGTATTGCTTCAGGTCGGCGTGCTCGACATTCGGGACCGTGAAGGCCGCCCCCAGCAGCTCGTCCGATGCGGGTGCCTTGAAGATCGCGCGGGCGGCGTCAAGTTCGAGCTTCGCATACGGCAGGTGGGGCAGGCCGGCGAAGAGCCGGGCGCTGTCGCCGCAACTGGGGCCACTGAACGTGGCCTCGGCCTGGGCCAGGCTCGTGTTCTTGAAGTCCCCGAAGCCAAACCAGGGCTGCTTGGCGGGCGACGTGCCGGCGATGGCGCGCAGCGAGACGAAATTCGCGGCCGCGGGAACGTAGACCAGCGTCATCTTCCTGATCAGCCAGGGCACCTTGGCCAGCGGCGTGCCGGGGGCGACCGGCTCGGTGGGCAGCAGCGCGAATGGCAGCGACAGCAGCGCCCCGGCCGGTGAAACCACCATCGCCGTGGTCTTCGCGAGGTCGGTCGCGAAGGGGGCCAGGGTCGCGCGATAGATCGCTTCGGCAGAGGTCATCGCGAAGGTCGGCAATCCCGCCTGCGTCGGCACGACGCTTTGGCGCACTTTGCGGACCAGTGCGGTCATGCGCGTCTCGTCGACCTTCGTGTGCGCGACGGCGATCTGCCCGTCGTGCAACAGGAACGTCCACGTGCCGTCCGGCGCCGGCATGATATCGAGAAAGGCTTCGCCAGGCCTCAGCCGGTCGAGCACGGTGCCGGCGGGCACGACCTGCTGGACCAGCTGGCCGAAATTCGGTGCCGCCGCCTCGACGGACTCGTCCGCTTCGGCGAGCCGCCGGGTTGCCGCCGCGATCTTCATGTCGATTGCGTTGATGGCGGCCGGCGTTGCCTGCCGTTCATGGGCGATGCCGTCACGCTCCCGGTAGAGGCGCGACAGGGCGATGACGGCATCCTGATGGGCGCGGATCGCGGCGGCGACTTTGGGGCTCTTTGAATCCGCGGCCAGCCGCGCGGCGGACTCGGCGATTTCACGGCTGGTCGTGCTGCCTTGCGCGAGTTCCGCCATCGCGAACATCTCGGCGCGAAGCACCCCGGCCCGGGCAGGATTCTTCTCCGCTTCCCGATTGGCCGCGTCGAGGCACGGAGCAACCAGGGCCGCAGAGGTGCCGAGGCGCAGGCGGGCGAGAAGCTTTATGCCGGCCCGGCAAGCCTCCAGGGCCTTTCCGGGTTGACCGGCGAGGTCGAGCACGCCGCCGCGCAGCAGGTGCGTGTCGGCGACCGGGCGCGAACCGGGCAGGGCATGTTCGAAATCATACGAGGCTTGCGCCAGCCTGGCGGCAGCCGAGGCGGTCCTGTCAAACGCCGTGTCGACGGCGGCCGTGCTCCGGTCAAGCCTGGCGCGAAGCACGGGAGGAGCAATACCGTTCGCCGAAGCGATCGCCGATGCACGGTCAATTTTCACGGCGGCCTGCTTGTGATGCCCGGCCGCATCGAGCACCACGCCCTCATACCGCAGTGTTTCGATCACGCCGAGCAGGGCCTGCTGCCCGATCGGGCTCAACAGGGTCGACTGCGCGGCGAGGAGCGATCCCCCCCGGCTTCCGGCCGAAAGGCCGAAGCCATCGTCGGACCCGGTCGCGGCAGGGTGGGGGCGCAACACGGAGCGGGGCAGAAGCGATGCATAATCCCGGTTTGCGGCCGAGAGCAGCCGCAGCGCACGGCGATCATGACCCTGATTGAGTTGATCGAGACCCCGATAATGGTCGAGTCGCGCGACCGCCGTGGGATCCACGGCCAGGGGAGCCAGCTTCGCCGCCTGCGCAAGCAGGGCGTCAGCCTGGCTATAATCGCCCTGATCCGAGAGATTCAGGGCAAGATCCAGCATCGGCGTCACCGTATTCGGATTTTCCGGCCCAAGCGCCTTTTGCTGCAGCGCGAGCGCGGCCCGGTAGGCGGTGATGGCGGCAGGGTAATCCTCGGCCTGGTTGGAGCGGTTGCCGAGCGTCATCAACTTGCCGTACTCGTGGATATCACCCGAGGTGAAGGCGGCGGCGGCGAGGCGGTCGGCAAGCTGGCTGTCGGAAACCGAAGTGGTCATCGCGCCGGCATCGGCGGCTGGTACTGCGCCGCTGATCACGCCGACGGCGCGCTCCATGGCTGGAAAAGCCGGTTGCACGCCATCGGCAAACCACACATGGCCGCGGATCAAGGCTGCCAGGGCGACATGCGGCCAGCCGCCGATCCGCTGCGTGCAGAGCAGAACCTCTCCAGGGTAGTGCCCGAGCACCGTTGTCGGCTTTGGATTGCCGCACGCGTAGCGCTGTTCGAGACCGGCCCGCCAGTTTCCTCGCGTAACGATTGCATTCAGGTTCGCCCGGTTCGCCTCCGGACCCGCATGCACTTCGGCGCTGGGCTGGTGCCAACTGCCGCAGTAGATCAATGCGCCGCCGGAGGTCGTACGACTGGCGGTGCAGGTTTCGCCGCTGGTATTTTTGCCCAGCGCGAGTTGCCGGCCGCTAGCCGATTGCGGGGAATCCGTGTCATGCGCATAGGCGCCCGGCGGCGGCCGCGTGCACGCGCTCAACAGCGCCAGGCCGGCAAGGGCGGCCAGAACCAGGACCGTTCGGCGCATGGTCAATAGTCCTTTGCCGCCACACCTGGCAGCCGGACATTCGCATCCAGCTTGCGTCGCCGCCGTGGACTGATGTCGAAATCATCCAGCGGGTTGCGCTCCGGCACGATCGCCACAGGCAACACGGTGCAACTCACCGATCCGATAATGCACGAGTTGAAGCGATAGCTGGATCCCGGCACAGGAACGACCTTGCCGTTATGCGCCGCGGCCGAGCCGGCAAGACCGGCGATCTGGCCGACGAAAGCCGTTTGTCCATTAAGGCCGCCCGCCACCAGCAGATAGTGCAAATACAATGTTCCCTGTGCATATCCGTTGATCAGCGAAATCGCCAGATCCGTGCTGCGGGCATTGAGATCGTTGAACTTCGCGTCGGCACCGTCCGGCAGAAGCATAAACAGCGTGTTTGGCTGACCTTGAAGGGGACCGGTGTCGATGTTGAACTGGCCGGTCTGTACGATGCCGTTAGCCGGCGCTCCATTCGCGATCACCTGCAGAACCGAATCGATGCCGTTACGTGGCGAGAGGCCATTGTAGACGTATGTCGGGAGAAATTGGCCGCCGATCGAGAAGGAACCGCCATCCGCCCCGTCCAGAGTGATCTGGCCGGTTGCCGTTATGGTCAGCGCCTTCGCCGAAACAGGTCCGGCCACGGTTAACGCCGTGGCATCGGTCAACGCGAAGAGATGGCCGGCGGCATCGAATCCGCCGAGAGTGCCTATGACGTTCTCCGTTCCAGTCAGCGCCACGTCGCCGATGACGGCACTGTTGCTCGTAAGCGTCGCGGCGGTGATGGGACCGTTTCCGGAAATCGGGCCATAGCCCAGACCGAGCGTGCCGGGCGTGTTGATCGCGCCGGGAATATACATGGCGGGTGAATCAAGTGAGATATTGAGGGCGTATACGGGGCCGTTCACCGTGAGAGGCACCTGATCCACCAGCGCCAGGTTTCCCAGAGGCACGCTGACCGACCCAAGAGCGTCGATCGTATTGCTGCCGGTCAGCAGCACGTCCCGCGCCCCTGCGATCTGGAGCAGGGTGGGGTCGATCGTCCCGGTCTCGGAGATCGTTCCGGACGTCGCCAGGCTTAACGCGCCATCGACAAGAATGACGCCTGGAATGGTGAGATCGGCGGCCGAGATTGCTGCGCGCTGCGCAACGAGACTTCCGGCGATGGTGAGGGGCGCGTTGTCGTCGAGGGTGAAGGTGCCGACATTGATGCTGCCGAGAGTGGTGATGACATTGCTGCCGGTGAGGGCGACGAGGCTTGCGGCGGCATCGAGAGTGGGTGCGGAGATGGAACCGGTGCCCGAGCTGGTGATGGATCCGCTTGTTGCGGAGAGGGCGAGGAGCGAGGCGAGGCTGACCTGTCCGGCGATGTCCAAGCCACCGCCGCTGGTGTCGGCAAGGCTTGCATTGGTGGCGTTGAAGGAACCGGCGATGGTGAGGGGCGCGTTGTCGTCG
>JAJZFF010000596.1 GCA_021805485.1 Pseudomonadota bacterium | reverse complement strand
GCCTTCACCCTGCGCAACCGCATCGTCATGGCGCCGCTGACCCGCGCGCGAGCGGGCGAGGCACGCCTGCCGAACGCGCTGATGGCGCAGTATTACGCCCAGCGCGCCGGCGCGGGGATGATCCTCTCCGAGGCGACCTCGGTGACGCCGATGGGCGTCGGCTATGCCGCCACACCGGGCCTGTGGTCCGACGAGCAGGTGGCGGGCTGGCGCATCGTCACCGAGGCGGTGCATCGCGAGGGCGGCATCATCCTCGCCCAGCTCTGGCATGTCGGCCGGATTTCCGACCCGATCTTCCTCAACGGCGAACTGCCGGTGGCGCCCAGCGCGATCGCGGCCGGGGGGCATGTGAGCCTGGTGCGGCCGGAGCGGCCCTTCGTGACGCCGCGCGCGCTGGAGACCGACGAGATTCCGGGCGTGATCGAGGCCTATCGGGTCGCGGCGCGGAACGCCAAGGCGGCCGGGTTCGACGGCGTCGAGATTCACGGCGCGAACGGCTACCTGCTCGACCAGTTCCTGCAGGATTCGACCAACAAGCGCACCGACCAGTATGGCGGTTCGATCGCGAACCGCGCGCGGCTGCTGCTGGAGGTGACGGATGCGGTGATCGGCGTCTGGGGTGCGGACCGGGTGGGCGTGCATCTCGCGCCGCGCGGCGATGCGCACACGATGGGCGATTCCGACAGGCTGGCGCTGTTCACCCATGTCGCCACCGAGCTTGGCAAGCGGAAGATCGCCTTCATCGCGGCGCGCGAGCACAAGGCGGCGGACTGGATCGGGCCGCAGCTGAAGGCGGCGTTCGGCGGCGTGTATATCGCCAACGAGAAGTTCACCCGCGAGACCGCCGAGGCGGCGATCGAGGCCGGCGAGGTGGACGCGGTGGCGTTCGGGCAGCTCTATATCGCGAACCCGGACCTGGTGACGCGCTTCCGCGACGGGCTGGCGCTGAACCCGCCCAATATGTCGACCTTCTACCAGGGCGGCGCCGAGGGCTATACCGACTATCCGACGGCCGCGAAGCAGAAGGCGGCCTGAACCGGCGGGCCGGGGCGATTTTGCTCCGGCCCTGCCACAACATGCAGAGCATCATCCGATCGGATGGAGCCATCTGATCGAATAAAGATGCTCTGTTTATCAATATCATGGAGCGGGCGATGCGGTTTGCGGGCAGGAAGGTCGTGGTGATGGGCGGGAGCCGGGGAATCGGCCTGGCCATCGCGATGGGGTTTGCCGCCGAGGGGGCCGCGGTCGCGATCTGCGCGCGCGGCGCCGAGGCGCTGGAAGTGGCGCGGCGGGAAATCGCCGGGCATGGCGGGCGCGTGTTCGCCGCCCCCTGCGACCTCGCCGATGCGGCGCAGATCGCCCGCTTCGTGCCGGAGGCGGCCGAGGCGCTGGGCGGCATCGATATCCTCGTGAACAATGCCTCGGGCTTCGGGATGACCGATGACGAGGCGGGATGGGCGGCCTCGATCGGGGTGGACGTGATGGCGGTGGTGCGGGCGAGCCATGCCGCCCTGCCCTTCCTCGAAGCCGCCGAGGGGGCGTCGATCGTCAATCTCGCCTCGATCGCCGGTCTGCGCGCCTCGACCCGCAGCCAGCCCTATGCGGCGGTGAAGGCGGCGGTGATCAACTACACGATGTCGCAGGCGGCGACGCTGGCGCCGAAGCGGATCCGGGTGAACGCGATCTCGCCCGGCTCGATCGCGTTTCCCGGCGGGCTGTGGGAGCAGCGCAAGACGACCAACCCGAAACTCTACGAGGCGACCCTGGCCTCGATTCCGTTCGGGCGGTTCGGCACGGCGGAGGAAATCGCCGAGGTCGCGATGTTCCTCGGCTCGCCGGCGGCGCGCTGGGTGACGGGACAGAACATCGTCGTCGATGGCGGGCAGCTGCTCTGATCTGATCCGGGGGGATCGGACAGGGCGCCAATACGGAGGAAGTCGCGTCGAGCCGGAGGTGGCGCGCGTCAGACAAAAACCTCGCGCCGCCCCGAGGCGACGCGAGGCTTGATCGGGGCCCGCGTCGAGCGGCGGTTCAGCCGCGGCGGCGACGGCGGCGCGCCACCAGGCCGATGCCGAGCAGGCCGGTGCCGAGCAGGGCGAGCGAGCCGGGTTCCGGCACGGCGGTGATCGTGACGCCCTGGGTATTCAACGCGAGCGTCAGGCCTGCCTGGACAGTATGCCGGTCAGCATAGAAGAGGGTGAGCGTATGCGTCCCAGCCCCCAGCATGGCCGATGAGTAGTCCAGCGGAGACAGCGCCTGGATGCCGCCGATATCGGCGACGAGCTTGTTATCGATGAACAGGTAGGCATCGTCATCGGCGGCCATTTTGAAGCTGAGCTTCTCGGCGCTGGCGATCGTGAACGTCCCACGGAAGATCGCGGTCAGGAAGTGCGTCGAATCACTGAGGCCGGTGCCGTTCGGCGGGAAGTAATTGGAGGGGTTGTTGATCGGCAGCGTGACGATGCCGGTGCCGGTCTTGTACTGGCTCTGCCACCATTGCAGCTCGCCGGCGCCATTCACGTTCTGGTAGTTCGCGTTGTTGACCGGCAGCCCATCCGGCCCAAGCGTGGACTTGACGTCGTTCGGTATGGCCTGGACGGGATCATTGCCAAAATCCGCAACACCGTTCGGCACCGAATAATAGGTCGCGCTGAGCTGGCTGATCGGGTTGGCGATCGCGCCCGCCTGGGCGGCGGTGGCGGTGCCGATCAGGCCGGCCAGGGCGATGGCGGCGGTTCGCACCGCTGGGAAAAACCGGGACTTCAAATTCATGACGATTTCCCTCTCTCGGAATTGCATGCCTAACTCTCTGGCAACCCGATAAGCAAAAATGATGCCATAAATAAATTTTTATATTTTTCAATTGTTTATCGTTTCCACCTCGCCATGAACAGGGCGACGTGTAAAATTTTCCGACAGGCGCATTTCACGTGGCCGTGAGTTTCGCGAGCGGAGGTTTCCGATTTCCCGGCTGGTTCATCCGGAACAGTCGCGTTTGCCTGAAGGCGCGCGTTGTAACGGCCGGCGAAGGGTACGACGCCGGCCGGTTCCAGTTCGGCGATGCCTCTGGCGGCGGCGCGGCTGCATGATGAGGCGGTTGGGCAAGGCGCTGGACATGCCGAGTGCGATCTGCGCCGGGGGGCGGCGGAAGCCGTTTCTGTCAGGTAGTTAGCCGACGAAGATCGCATGACGCTGTAACAAATTGCACGCAATGCGGGTGCCGCCGGAGACGGAACGAAGTTTTTGGTTGTTCCCGGGGTAAATCCGGTGTTAAATTTCGGCAATGGGCTCGGAAATCATACACTCCGGCGACCGCGTGAGCATCGGCGACCCGACCATGCTCTCATGGCGGGCGCTGGGACAGATGGTCGCGATGCAGGTCAGCCGCAAGCTGCGCAATTCGCCCGATGCGCTGGGCCTTCCCGCGGCGTCCGCCATCGTGCTCGCGACGCTCTGGGCGCTGGCCGAGCTGACCGGCATGACCGGCAACACGATCGACCTCAGCATTCCCCCGGTTGTGGTGACGGTGCAGTCGAGCGGGATCGGCAAGGCGTTCTGCCGGGTGCCGGGCGCGGGGCCGGGCGCGGTGGGGCGGTGGACCGCGCCGTTCTATGCCTGCGGGACCGGCGGGATCACGGGCCCATCCGGGCCGCTGAGCGTCGCCCCGGACACCGACGGGCGGATGATCCTTGAAACCAGCATGGGGGTGGCGTCGATCTACGCGGTGATGATGGCGAACACGGACAGTTCCGACGCGATCGGCGCGAGCGGCGCCGAATTCCGCGACGGGTATGCGTTCAGCCCCGCCTTCGTGACGGCGAGCGGCCTGTCGATCACCGCGCTATCGCGCCAGTGCGAGGCGGGATTCGCGCCGGCGCCGGCGACGCTCGCCAACCGGACGCCCTATGGCGCGGGCCAGGCGAGCTATGCGCCCGGCACGCCCTCGGTCACCGCGAGCGGCGGCTTCGTCTGCGGTGGGACCAGGATCATCGAGGGTGATCTCGACCTGCCCGACTGAACCGGAACGGACGGTTCAGCCCGCATCCTGCGGCAGGGCGTGCAGAAGCGCCGATTGCGCCTTGTAGACCGCCTGGGTGCGGTTGGTCGCGCCGATCTTGCGCATGATGTTCTTGATGTGGACCTTCACCGTGCTTTCGCTGACGCCGAGTTCGTAGGCGATGATCTTGTTCGCCTTGCCCTGGCGCAGATGGGCGAAGACGAGTTTCTGGCGCGGCGTCAGGAAATCGTCGCCCGGCGCGAAGCCGGCGGGGGGCGGCGGACGGTCGTCGAGCAGGAGATCGACCGGGGCGAACCGGCCGCCCGCCTGGACGAAGCGGATGGCGGCGACGGCGAGCGGGATGCCGACCATGCGGGTCGGGACGAAGCCCTGCGCGCCTTCCTGGAA
Source organism: Pseudomonadota bacterium (assembly GCA_021805485.1). The sequence continues at coordinate 1,552 of JAJZFF010000596.1, read as the reverse complement.
CAGGAGGCGGACGAAGCCGGTATCGGGCGTCTCGGCCGCATCGTGCAGGACGACGATCGGCAGGCCGGGAAAGGCCTCGCGCAGGGCGGCGATGTCGGCCAGCACCGCCTTCGCCGCCGGCCCATCCTCATGCGCGTGGCAAAGCAGGAGATCGAACCCCTCGCCTGCCGCATCGATGCAGTCCTCGGCGCTGACGAAGCTGCGGACCGTGAAATCGGCGCCCTGGGCGACGAGGGCGCTGGCCAGGCATTCGCGCGTCAGCCGCGAGGAATCGACGAGGCCGATCCTGGTGCGCCCCGGCACCGTCGCCTCGACCGCGGCCGCGCGGGCGGGCGATGAAAAGGGGAGTCGCGGCCGCTCCAGCGATCGCGCCAGAAAGGGCACGAACGGCGTCGCGACCGACCCATTTTCCGTATTATTCTGCTGCATTTCGAGACTTCCTGGAAATATTGCAAAATGACGAATGTCGGCGGTTCGTTCCCGCCATCTATTCAGCCAATAAATAAATCGGAAATGATATTGCCGGGATTAAGAATTGTAATACAAGGTGACCGGCCGGGAGACCGTTGCAGGTAAGTCTCAGAAAATCAAAATAACGCGACAATCTGTAACGTTCGATGGGATTTGTCGTTATTTCCGTGCAACGACGGGATGCCGCGCCGCCGGCCGGCGGGGGCCGGCCGACGGCTTGCCGCCCAAGTCATTTCACCTGGGAAACCAGTTTCGCGGTCGAGGACTGGGCGGCGGAATAGGTCAGCGCCGTCTTGCCGGCGGGGTAGCCGTTCTTGCTGAGGATGAAGGCCATGATGTCGGCATAGTCCTTGTGCGGCAGGCTGCCGGGGGCGCCGGCCGGCATCTGCTGGGACAGTTCGTCGAAGATCGCGGCGACGGTGTAGTTGTTCGAGGCGCTGGCGAAGCCCTGGCCGACCAGGGCGGGGCCGCTGATGCCCTGCAGGTTCTTGCCGTGGCACATCGAGCAATGGGCTTCGAACGCCTCGTGCCCGGCCTTGGCCTGGGCCTTGGTGTAGGGGGCGGGGGGCGGCGCCGCGGCGGCGACCGCGGTGCAGAAACCCGCCGCCGCGAGGCCGGCGAGCAGCCGCGCATCGGGGCGGCGCAGGGTGCGGGAGAGACGTCGGAGCATCTTGGGTATCCTTTCAGCGGGTGAACCGGCGGGCGAGCCTGCCCGCCTTGAGTCACGGGGTATGATAGGGGGCGACGAGGCGGGCAAGGGTTCCATGCTTCGCGAGATGGGCGAGTGCTGCATCGAAGCTGCGGGCGGCGGCGCGGCCGGATGCGGTCGGCGCGTAGAGCGCGACGATCGACCAGTTCGCGTGCGGCTGGGCGAGCGAGCGCTGGTGGAGGTGCATTCCGTCCCGCGCCAGGGCCTGTTCGAGCAGCGGCTGCCAGAGCAGGGCATAGGCGATCTCGTGCCGTTTGAGGGCGGCGAGCACGCGCGCGGGGGTGGAATACTGGTGTTCGGCGAGGCGCGCGCCGGGCCCCGCGCCGAAATAGGTCGTCGGCACGGTGAGATAGACGAGGCCGATCTTCGTGA
>JAJZFF010000382.1 GCA_021805485.1 Pseudomonadota bacterium | reverse complement strand
CACCAGGATCGTCCTTATCCCACGATCATTCATCGCCACGACCTTTCCGCACGGATTTTGTCTGAATTCGACGTGTTACGCCGATAGAGGACATCCAGCGCCTCGGTTATGATCTCCTTGCCGTCAAGTCAAGGAAATCACGATGAAAACCACAGTAAACGGGATCGGTATCCCCGATACGCCCCTGGCCAATGCGATAACGGAGCTGGTGCGCGATACGGAGACGCCTCTTCTCTTCAATCATTCCACACGGGTTTATTACTGGGCCGCGCTTGCCGGGACCCGGCGGGGGCTGAAATATGATGCCGAACTGCTCTATGCCGGCGCGATGTTCCACGACATGGGGCTGATGCCGAGCCACAGTTCGCATCACGAGCGCTTCGAGGTGGACGGCGCCAATGTCGCGAAAGCGTTCCTGCTGAGCCGCGGCATTGCCGAGGCCGACGTCTATACGGTCTGGACCGCGATCGCGCTGCACACCACGCCCGGCATTCCCCGGCACATGCATCCGCTGGTGGCCCTGGTCACCGCCGGCGTGGAGATGGACGTGCTCGGTCTCGCCTATGACGACTATGCCGATGCCGAGCGCGAAGCCGTGGTGCGCGCCTATCCCCGCACTGAGCATTTCAAGGAAGACATCATCGACGCATTCTACAACGGTATCCGCCACAAGCCCGACACCACCTTCGGCAACGTCAAGGCCGATGTACTCGCCGACAAGGATGCGCATTTCCACCGCGGCAATTTCTGCTCGGTGATCCGCGGTTCCGCATGGAAAGCCTGACCCAAGAACACCGCCCCTGAAGGCCTCCCGAGGAGTTTGCCATGACCGACACCCCCTTCACCAACGCGACCGGCGCGCCGGTCGCGGAGAATACCAACGTGATGACGGCAGGCCCGCGCGGCCCGGTGCTGCTGCAGGATATCTGGCTGATCGAGAAACTTGCCCATTTCGATCGCGAGGTGATTCCCGAGCGGCGGATGCACGCGAAAGGATGGGGCGCCTACGGGAGCTTCACCGTCACGCAGGATATCACACGCTATACCAAGGCGAAGATCTTTTCCGATATCGGCAAGAGGACCGATATCTTTGTCAGATTCTCGTCGGTCGCCGGTGAGCGCGGCGCGGCGGATGCGGAACGCGACATCCGCGGCTTCTCGGTGAAGTTCTACACCGAAGAAGGCAATTGGGACATCGTCGGCAACAACACGCCGGTATTCTTCTTTCGCGATCCGTTACGGTTTCCCGATCTCAACCACGCGATCAAGCGCGACCCGCGCACCGGACTGCGCAGCGCCGACAACAATTGGGACTTCTGGACCCTTCTGCCGGAGGCGCTCCACCAGGTGACCATCGTGATGTCGGAGCGCGGCATTCCGAAAAGCTTCCGCCACATGCACGGATTCGGCAGCCATACCTTCTCGATGATCAACGCCGCGAATGAGCGTGTCTGGGTGAAATTCCATTTCCGCAGCCAGCAGGGCATCGCCAATCTCACCGATGCCGAGGCGGAGGCGGTCGTCGCGCGCGACCGGGAAAGCCACGGCCGCGACCTGCTTGCCGCGATCGAGGCCGGAAACCTCCCGCGCTGGACGCTGATGATCCAGGTCATGACCGAGGCGCAAGCGAAGGTTCATCGCCACAATCCGTTCGATCTGACCAAGGTCTGGCCAAAAGCCGAATGCCCGCTGATCGAGGTGGGGGTGCTGGAACTCGACCGCGCGCCCGACAATTACTTCGCCGAGGTTGAACAGGCCGCCTTCTCGCCCGCCAACATCGTGCCCGGCATCTCGTTTTCACCCGACCGCATGCTGCAGGCGCGCCTGTTCTCGTATGGCGACGCGCAGCGCTACCGGCTCGGGGTCAACTTCAACCAGATTCCGGTCAATGCGCCGCGCTGCCCGTTCCGCAGTTATCACCGCGATGGCGCGATGCGTACCGACGGCAATCTTGGCGGCATCGTCAGCTATCATCCCAATACCGGCCGCATCTGGGACGATCAGCCGGCTCATGCCGAACCGCATGTCCCGTTGGAGGGGGACGCAGCACATCACGATCATCGCGCCGACGACGATCACTGGGAGCAGCCGGGCAACCTGTTCCGCCTGATGACGCCGACGCAACGGCAGGCTCTATTCGACAACACCGCCCGCGCGCTCGGCGATGCCTCGCGGCACATCCAGGAGCGGCACGTCGCCAATTGCCGTCGCGCCGATCCGGCCTACGGCGACGGTGTCGCAACAGCCCTCGCCCGCCTGAGCTGACGCATCGGACCGGGTGCGGTCGTGCACGAGGCGGCCCGCCGCGTAGGTTGCCCGAACGCATCCCGCACCGCCCAGCGTCATCAGCACGAACAGCGCCTCTTCCAGCGTGTCGGCGAAACGCAGGCGCTCGCGCAGGAGGGGCGTGGCCGCGAGGTCGAGCACCGCGAAATCGGCTTCGTACCCCGGCGCGAGGCGACCGATCCTGTCGTCCATGTACAGGGCTCGCGCCGAGCCGAGGGTCGCGAGGTAGAAGGCCCGGTGGGCGGAGAGCGCCTCGCCCCGCAGGGCCGCGACCTTGTATGCCTCGTTCAGCGTCGCGAGCGGCGAGAAGCTGGTTCCGGCGCCGATATCCGACCCCAGCGCGGTGCGGACCGGATTGCCGGCGATCAGCGCCCGGCGCAGGTCGAACAGGCCGGAGCCGAGGAACAGGTTCGAGGTGGGGCAGTGAACGACGGCGGCGCCCGCCCCGGCGAGACGGTCCCATTCGCGGGGTGAAAGATGGATGGCATGGCCGAACAGGCTGCGCGGACCCACCAGCCCCGCGCGATCATAGACATCGAGATAGTCCAGGGCGTCGGGGAACAGGGCGCGCACCCAATCAAGCTCCGCGAGGTTTTCGGAGAGATGGGTCTGCATGCACACGCCGTCGGTCTCGGCGAACAGCGCGCCGGCCGCCTCAAGCTGGGCCGGCGTGCTGGTCGGCGCGAAACGCGGGGTGACGGCGTAGAACAGCCGGCCGCGGCCATGCCAGCGGTCGATCAGGCGCCTGGAGTCGTCGTACCCGCGCTGTGCGGTGTCGCGCAGCGGCTCGGGCGCGTTGCGGTCCATCAGGACCTTGCCGGCGCCGGCGCGCAGGCCGAGCCTTGCCGCTTCCTCGAAATAGGCGTCGACCGAGCCGGGATGAACCGTGCAGTAGGACAGCGTGGTGGTCACGCCGGCGGCAAGTTCCTGCGCGAAGAAGAGCCGGGCCATGGCGCGGGCAAAATCGGGATCGGCATAGCGCTGCTCGATGGGAAAGACATAGGTCTCCAGCCAGTCGAGCAGCTGCTTGCCATAGGCGCCGATCATCGGCGTCTGCGCGTAATGGACATGGGCGTCGATGAAGCCCGGCATCAGCAGCGCATCGCGATACTCATGCAGCTCGACGCCCGGAGGCACGAGATCGGCGACGTAGGGACCGACATGGGAGATCCGCCCGTCCGCGACGAGGATCAGCCCGTCGCTCTCATGCCGCACGCAGTCCGCGGGATCCGACACGAAGGGATTGCCGTCGTAGCCGAGCAGCTGAGCGCGGATGGCGAGACGGCCGGGGCTGGGCGGGATCATCATGCGGCGTCCTTACGCGCTGGGCACAGCACCCGCCGGGATCGGCGCCGTGCGCGGGATGGTGGCGAGGAGATAGACGATCGCGGCGACGAACGCGCCGATGAAGAAGGAAATGTCGCCGAATTCCGGATGAACGGCCGCGAAGGCGCCGACGAAGACCGGATACTGGTTCCAGAACGGCACGCTGCAGACGACACCGGCGAGCCAGGAGAGGAAGCCGACCGTCGTCACGTCGATCGACGCGAAGCGCGAGACGCGCGGGCGGAGATGGCCGATCGCCATCACCGGGAAGCGCGGGAAGATCACGTAGCCGAGGAAGAAGAGCAGGAGTTCGTAGTTCTTGTAGAAATGCTGGTAGGCGAGCAGCGAGATGATCAGCCCGACGCCGCCCGTCAGCAGGGCCGCCTGCCATTGCTTCATGCGGATTCCCGAAGCCAGGGCGGAGAGGCTGGCGGAATATATGTTCAGCACGTTCGGGCTGATCGTGCCGATGACGATGGCGACGATCAGCGGAACGCGGAACCAGCCGGGCAGCCAGGACGAGAACAGGTCGGCCGGGCTGTTCAGCGCGACGGTGCCGCCGATGACCGCTCCGACCACCTCGAGCCAGGTCGACGAGATGAAGCAGCCGAGGAAGGCGTTCCAGAAGACGCCGCGCTTGATCGCCTCGCGGTTGTGCCGGTAGCACATGTAGCGCGAATAGTCGCCCGAATACAGGATCCAGCCGCCCAGCCAGGAGAGCATGATCGAGACGGTGAGCAGGATCGCGCCGGAACGACCTCCCACTTCCGCGAGCTTCTTCGGATCGGCGACCGGCAGATGCGGGATATGGGCGAGGGTCAGCGCCGTCAGGATCGCGAAGACGGCGCCAAGGAACCAGAAGAAGACCTTTTCCGCCTTGATGATGAAGTCATGCCCGACGATCGCGATCAGCACCTGGATGATCGTGAGGCCGACGATGCCGACGACCAGGCTGGCGCCGAGCACGCGATGGACGAAATAGGCGCCGATCACGGTATTGATCGCGAACCATGAAAAGCCGTTGAGAAAGTTGAGGAACGAAAGGACCCGGTTGCCGAACCGCCCGAACCAGCGTTCGCACAGGATCATCATCGGCAGGCCGTAATCGACGCCATAGGTCGAGAAGAGGCCGAGCAGCAGGCAACCCAGAATGTTGGCGCCGACGATCGCCACGACCGCGTCGGGCACCGAGAGGCCGAATACGCCGGTTGCGATCGCCCCGGTGGTGATGGTGGCGAATTCGACGTTCACCGCCATCCAGAGTCCGAAGAGATGCGAGGGCTTGCCATAGGCTTCCTCCGGAGTGACCTGGGCGATGCCCTTGGATTCGACCGAGAAGCCCGATTTCGTATCGCCCGCTTTCTGGGCCTGGTTTGTCATGACGTCCTCCTGTGGGTTCCGGTTTGGGTCCGGTTTCTATTACTCTGAAAAGGCGGTCGCGGAGTCGGCCGGCGCGGCGACGCGACGGGCGAGGCGGAAGCCGGCGATCCTGCACACCTCCGCCAGCGCGATCCGGCGCTCGTCATCGGGCGTGCCGGCGAGGCGCCGTTCCAGCGCCGTCATGATCGCCGCCATGTCGCGCTGGCCGCGCACGGCGATGATGAAGGGAAAGCCGAAGCGTTCCCGATAGGCGGCGTTCAGCGCGGCGAGGCGCGCCGCCTCGCCGGCGGCGAGCCGGTCGATGCCCTGCGCCCGCTGCTCGTCCGCCGACTCCGGGGCCAGCGGGCCACGATGGCCGAGCTCGGGATGGGCTCGCAGGAGTGCCGTCTGCAGCGCGGGATCGGCATCGCGGACGATGCGGGCCATCGCGGCGGCCAAGGCATCACGGTCGCCGAAGGGGCGCAGCGGCGCGGCCGCCTCGGCGACCCACGCGGCATGCTCGTAGATATCGCCGAGTGCTGCGACGAAATCCTCCCGCGCCATGGCGTTCAGGGCGGCGATGTCGGGGCCTTCGACGCTCATTTGGCACCTCCCCTCACCCAGGCGGCGATTTCCGCTCGCTCCCGCCCCGTGATGTGGGTGACATTGCCGGGCGGCATCGACTTCGCGTTCACCGCCTGCTGTTCGATCAGCGACGCCTTGGACCGGATCTCGGCCGCCGTGTCGAACATGATGCCGTTCGGGGCGCTGGCCATCAACGTGGGATGGGCGGAATGACAGACCGCGCAACGTTCATGGATGATCGGCTCGATGCGGGCGACCGTCACCTTGACCTGAATACCTGCGGCTTCGGCCGGCGCACCGGTCGACATCGCGCCAGGTGCCACCACGACGATCACCAGGGCGATCAGCACCGCGCCGGCCACCGGCAGGGCGAAATTGCGCTGCCCCTTGTGCCAGAGCACGAAG
>JAJZFF010000276.1 GCA_021805485.1 Pseudomonadota bacterium | reverse complement strand
TGGCGGTCGAGGCAGGGCGCGAGGCGTTTCTCGCCGGGCGCATGGCGCGTCGCATGGGGGCGGACCCGTCGAGCCCGCTGACGGGGCTGATCCGACGCTGAGCGGGCGGCGATCGGCGCCGGGCGTCTCGCCCGGGGTGCGGCCTCTCGCGGGCGGGGCGGGCCGATGATGCAGAGCGCGGTCTTCGCTCTGGCGCCGGGGGCGATGGCGGCGCTGCTCGCCGTCGCGCTGGCGGCCGGCATCGGCATCACCGCCGTGGGGCCGGGTGGCGTGCTGCTGACCATCGGCCTCTTCGCCCTCACCGTACTGCCGCCGGCGAGCGTCGCCGGGACCGGCATCGTCACCAACGTCGCCACCGGCCTGCTCGGCGCCGCGGCCTATCTGCGATCCGGCCATCTGCGTGCGCGCCATACGCGGCGGACCGCGATCCTGCTCAGCCTCACGGCGCTGCCGGGGACGCCGCTCGGCATCTGGCTGAACGGCCACACGTCGCGGGCCAGCTTCGGTCTGTTGCTCGGCGCTCTCACCGCGGCGACGGGGATCATGGTCGCGCTGCGCCTGCGCCGGGCTGTACCGCACGCGGACGCCCATCCACGGTTCGGCGACGCAGGCGCGGCGTTGCTCGGCTTCGTCGTGGCTGTCGTCAGCGGCCTGTTCGGTCTCGGCGGGCCGATGCTCGCCGTGCCGCTGCTACTCGCCGTGGGCGTGCCGATCCTGCCGGCGATCGCCGCCGCGCAGGTGCAGTCGGTGGCGATCTCCGGCATCGGTGCCGTTGGCTATGCCGTCCACGGCGCCATCGACTGGGCCATGGCGGTGCTTGTCGGCGTGCCGGAGATGGTCGGCGTGGTGCTCGGCTGGCAGTTGGCCCGGCGCCTGCCCGCGCGCGCCCTGGGCGCCGCGCTCGCCGGCGGGTTGCTCGCGCTGGCGCCGTACCTGGTGTGGCGCAGCGGCTGACGGGGATCCGCCCGGCGACGGCGATCAGGCCGCCGTGCCGCCGACGGTGAGACCGGAGAGCTTCAGCGTCGGCTGGCCGACACCGACGGGGACGCCTTGGCCGTTCTTGCCGCAGGTGCCGATGCCAGGGTCGAGCGCCATGTCCGCGCCGACCATTTCGACCTTGGTCAGCACGTCCGGTCCGTTGCCGATCAGCGTCGCGCCCTTCACCGGCGCGGTCACCTTGCCATCCTCGATGAGATAGGCCTCCGAGGCCGAGAACACGAACTTGCCGGACGTGATGTCCACCTGGCCGCCGCCGAAATTCACCGCATAGAGGCCGCGCGAGACGGAGCGGATCATCTCCTCCGCACTCGCGGTGCCGCCCATCATGACGGTGTTGGTCATCCTCGGCATCGGCGCGTGGGCGTAGGATTGCCGTCGCCCGTTGCCGGTCGGCGTCATGCCCATCAGCCGCGCGTTCAGCCGGTCCTGCATGTAGCCGACCAGAACGCCGTCCTCGATCAGAACGGTACGGCCGGAGGGGGTGCCCTCGTCGTCCACCGTCAGGCTGCCCCGCCGGTCGGGAATCGTGCCGTCATCGACGACGGTGACCCCCGGCGAAGCGACGCGCCGCCCGAGCAGGCCGGCAAAAGCGGAGGTACGCTTGCGGTTGAAATCGCCCTCCAGCCCGTGGCCGATCGCCTCGTGCAGGAGGATGCCGGGCCAGCCCGCCCCGAGCACCACCGGCATCTCGCCCGCCGGGGCCGGGCGGCTGTCGAGATTGACCAGCGCCTGGCGCAGCGCCTCGTCCACCGCCGCCTGCCATTGCTCGATCCCGATCAGCCGCTCGAAGCCGAAGCGGCCGCCGGTGCCGAAGCTGCCGGTCTCGCGCCGCCCGTTCCGCTCGACCACGACCGAGACGTTGAGCCGCACCAGCGGACGCAGATCGGCCACCCGCGTGCCATCGGCGCGGATGATCTGCACCGCCTGCCATTCGGCGGCGATCGAGGCCATGACCTGGCGCACACGCTCGTCCTTGCCGCGGGCATAGGTGTCGAGCGCGGCGAGCACCCCGGCGCGCTCGGCGAAGGGCAGGGCGGCGAGGGGGTTGGCGGGGGAATAGAGCCGCGCATTGGTGGCGCGCGGCGGCTCGGCCTTGCGGGCCGCGGGTTCGCCCGCCAGCGCGGCGACACTCGTGGCGGCGCGGCGGAGCGCAGCCTCGGAGAGTTCCCCGGCATGGGCGTAGCCGGTGCTCTCTCCGGCCACCGCGCGGAGCCCGAAGCCGAGGGCGGTATCGAACCCGGCGCTGCGGATGCGCCCATCCTCCAGGGAGAGCTGCTCGCTCTCGCGGTATTCGAGGAACAGCTCGCCATCATCGGCCCGCGCCAGCGTCTCCGCGAGCACACGCTCGGCCCGGTCGCGGCCGAGCGCGGTATCGGCGCGCTCGAAGAAGAGGCGGTCGGTGACGGCCAGCGCGGTGTCGGCGATCGGGGAGGACATGGACGCTCCTGCGGCGCAGAGGAAAACGGGTCAGGTCGAACGGGTGGCGGGCCGTTCCGGGACAGGCATGTGGTGCGGCCGGGCGGCGCCGCGCAAGGCATGCAGCGAAACCAGGCCGGCGGTGAGCAGCAGCACCGCACCGGTCTGATGAGCGAGGGCAGGGGCCAGCTGCACGACGGAGAGCAGGGTCGCCACGCCGAGTGCGTACTGCCCGATCGCGATCAGCCCGAGGGCGAGCAGCGCGAGCCGGGCCCGCCGCAGCCCGACGCCACCGAGCCCGAACCAGGCCGCGAGCAGCGCCGTGGTCGCGCTGGCGGTGGCCAGCAGCCGGTGGTCGAACTGCACCGCGGCGATGTTCTCGGTGAGATTGCGCAGGAACGGTTGGAGTCTGCCATAGCCGGGCGGCACCAGGTGGCCGTCCATCAGCGGGAAGCTGTTGTAGTCGAACCCCGCGTGCAGGCCGGCGGTGAGGCCGCCGGCGAGGATGGTCAGCGCGATCAGCGCCGTCGCCGTGATCGCCAGAGCCCGCGCGGCGCGGGGACGCGGGCCCGCCAGCCGGGGCGCGGCCGGATGCAGCACGCCGAGCCCGGTCCAGAGCAGGGCGGCATAGAGGGCCAGCGCGAGCCCGAGATGGATGGTCAGGCGATAGGGCGAAACCGCGGTCGCATCCGGGAACCAGCCCGAAGCCACCATGAACCAGCCGACCGCGCCTTGCAGCCCGCCGAGCACGAACAATCCCGCCAGGCGCGGCCACAGCCCGCGCGGCAGCATCCCCGTGGCGGCGAAACCCACCAGCGGCAGCAGCAGCGCGGCGCCGATCAGCCGGCCCCAGAGCCGATGGATCCATTCCAGCCAGAAAATCCGGCGGAACCCGTCGAGATCGAAGCCGGCATGCTGCAAGTGATACTGCGGAATCTGCTGGTACAGGGCGAACAGGCGCTGCCATTCCGCCTCCGAGCGCGGCGGCAGGATGCCGGAGAGGGGCGCCCACTCCATGATCGAGAGCCCTGAGCCGGTCAGCCGCGTGGCGCCGCCCAGGACGACCATCACCAGGATCATGCCGCAGAGGCCGAACAGCCACAGCGCGACGAGGCGGCGGTTGCGCCGCTCGGCACTGGTTTCGGTGGGCAGGCCGATGGCGCTGCCGGGCAGGTCGAAGGGCATGGCGTCTGATTACAGGATGTAGGCATGCGGTGCGAGATTGCAGCGCCCGTCGCCGTCGCGGGGTCAGCCCGGCCGCATCCGCCGCGGCACACCCTGCTCGAGCGCGGCGAGGATGACCTCGCCGACATGTCCCGGGTTGTAGAGCGCCTCGATTCGCGCCTGCCCGGCGCGGCCGATCGCGCGCGCCCCGGCCTTGTCCTCGTGGACGTGCCGCATGTGCGCCGCTGCCTGCTCCGGGTCGGCCTCGGCCCAGCTCTGCCCCTCGGCCCCCGGATACTCGCCCGGTGCCACCGGCACGAGGCGATAATCGACGACATAGGCGCAGTCCGGCGTGGCGAAGTCGGTGGTGCCGGAATAGCCGGTGACGATCACCGGCCGGCCGAGCAGCATGGCCTCCGCCGGTCCGCGTCCGAAGCCCTCGGAGCGGTGCAGCGAAACGAAGGCGTCGGCGGCGGCGATCAGATCGAACACTGCGGCGCGGTCGAGCACCACGTCGCGCAGCGCGATGCGCGGATCGTCGCAGAGATCGGCCAGCGCCCGCCAGGCCAGCGGCGTGCTCGCCCCGCCCTGGGTCTTGATCAGCAGCTGCACCGGCTCCTCGCCGGTCGGGAAGGCGGTGCGGAACGCCCGCACCACCGCTTCGGGGTTCTTGCGGCTGGCGTAGGAGCGGAAGTCGAACATGAACAGGAACACGGTGGCGTCCTCGGGCAGGCCGAGCACCGCGCGATCGGCCCGCGGCGGGTGCTCGGGCGCCAGCACCGGCATCGGGACCCGGCGCACCGGACGCAGCCCGGCATGGGCGAAGGCGTCCCGGGCGAAATCGGTCGCCGCCCAGATTTCGTCGAAAAAGGAATAGGCGTGGCGCCAGCTGCGCGGCAGCCACTCCAGTTCCCAGGCCCAGTAGCCGATGCTCCGCGCTGCGGCGACGCCTTGCTGGCGCAGGAACAGCACGTCCTCGACCGCGGTGATGGCGTTGAGGTGCAGGATATTGGCCTCGAATTCGACCCGCACGCCGGCGGGCAGGGCGGTGCCGTCCGGGCGCAGGATGCTGCCGTCGGCGCGATCGACGCCGAGCCAGTCGGTGAACTCCACCGCTTCAAGGGCGCGGGCGGTGGCGCGCACATCCTCGCCCCGCCCGGTGCTCTCGTGCCACCAGCCGGTGAGACCGATCCTGGCGCGATGCACGGGCGCGATCACCGCCGGCTGCGGCAGATCACGGGCAAAGAGCGTGCCGAGCGGGTAGTCCGCGTAGCTGGGGGCGAAATTCTGCTCCGCCCAGGCGGCCAGCTCGGTCCGCCCGGATTCGGTCGCGACATCGAACAGGGCGCGGAGATCGGGGCGCGCATTCCGCACCATCTCCAGCGCCACCGGCAGACCGTCGAGCCGCGGCGAGGGGGCGGCGAGGAACTCGGCCAGGCGCGGATCGAACGCGTCGAGGGACAGGCCGAGCTCGCTGAGGCCGCTGGTGACGAGCCAGTGCAGATAGCCGAGCCGCTGGTCCTCGTCGGCGAGCGGAAATGCCCCCTGCACGTCGGCGCGGATCTCCCACAGCGCCATTTCGGCGCGGTTGAAGCGGAACCCGAGCACGCCGATATCGGTCAGTTCGGCGAAATAGCGCCGCAGCTCGGTCACCATCGGCGACGGCCAGCGATAGGCGCGGGCGGCGAGGAATGCGTACCAGAGCCCGTGCGAGAGCCGCGCCGAGCGATCGGCCGGGAAATCCTGCCAGCGGACCAGATTGGCGCGGTGGGCCTGCACTTCGCGCGTCAGCAGCATGCCCTCGTTCAGCGGCACGTCGCCATACTGGGTGGCAATGTAGCTGCCACGGCTGATCTGGGCGAGGAAGGCGTCGGTGAACAGGGCGGGGTCGACGCTGCCCTCGTCGATCGCGGCGGTGATGACCCAGCCGAGGAAGGCGCGCGCCCGTTCCGAGCGGGTGAGGTCGAAATGCGCCTGCAGATCGGCGCGCCGCTCCCAGCTCAGCGCTGCCTGCCGCGGCAGCAGCAGCGCCAGCTCGCCCAGCGGCAGGCTGACATCGCCGCGCAGAAACTGCAGCGCGTCGCCGGCCGCCCCGGGCCACATCTCGGCCGCGAGCGACGGCCAGGGCGGCTGGTGCGCCGTGATCAGCGCCGGCGCACCGGGATCGGCCCCGCCGCGCAGCGCGCGGGCGGCGGCGATGCTCCGCCCATCCACGCCCTCGGCCGCCGCGTCGCCGCCGAGGAACCACGTGTAGTAGGCGTCGAGCCCGGATTCGGAATGGATGTCGAAGACGGTGCGCAGATCCTGCCGGTCGAGCCAGGTCTGATACATGAACCGCGTCAGCGCGATGCCGCGGGCGGCGGCGGTCTCGTCCGGCGCGTCGAAAAAACCGGAG
>JAJZFF010000661.1 GCA_021805485.1 Pseudomonadota bacterium | reverse complement strand
TCCGCAACCTGTCGCCGGCAACCCAGCGATCCTATGTCCACGCCGTGGCCAAGTTCGACCGCTTCTTCGGCCGCTCGCCGCGGCGACGCCGACGGACGTGGTGCGCCTTATGGTGTCAATTCGCGTCCAACCGTGACCCCTCTGGGTATGCAAGTTTGGGCTTATCCAGTAGACCAGATGTTCGCCTGAGATAGGGGCGACCCGTCTCACAGTATGCAGGTTTTCGAGGGTTGCACCGGATGGCCGGTGCCTGGCCTCATGCATAGGAGACGGGTCATGGAGAAGGCTATCACTTACGTCGGCCTCGATGTGCACAAGGAGACGATTGCGGTGGCGCTGGCCGAGATTGGCAGGCGGGATGCAGTGCGCGAGCATGGCAAGATCGCGAACACGCCCACCGCCCTGAAGGGGCTGGCTGCCAAACTGGCGCGGGCTGGGGCGGAGCTGCGGTTCTACTACGAGGCCGGCCCGTGCGCCTGCAGCTTGAAGTGGCGAACATGAGAGTGCATAGGAGGGACCCGCGCGCCGTCGTAGCCCTTGGTCACGGAAGCTGACCACAGCATCAGGACATTGATGCCCTTGTAGGGAATGCCGTTGTGGCGCAGGGGCCGGGTGATCCGCACGGCGGCATGATCCACGGCCGCACGCCCTTCTCCAGATCGGCGACAATGCGATCGGTGATCTTGCCGTAAAAATCTTGGAATTCGGCCATGTTCAACCTCTTTCTTGGTCCGGCGAAGCGGCGCCTCGCTGCTTCCCGGGGCCGCGCGAGCGCTGGGGTTGGACGGGGAAAACAGGCTTCTCGGAAGACCAGAAAACGAAACGAAATTGACCGCCCTATAGGGAAATTTCGTCTTCGTTTTGCGGCGGAAGCCTGTTTGGGGAAGAGAAGGGGCAACGCCCCTCGGCCCCCTCAAAGCCGTGTCTGCGACGGTATGAATCCTTTCTTCCTTTCTAGAATTCTCGCTTTCTCGCGGTAAGCGTCCGCCGATCGACGTTCAGATGAGCGGTTGACGGCTCCGCGCAGTCGCGCTCTATTCTGACGCCGAGTGACGTCAGAATAGCATAGCGATTTACTTTCGTTCTTTCCTCGGTCGCCTGCGGCGTCTTACGTCATGCCGATACTGCACGCCATTTCAGCGCCTTCGTCCCACCCGTCCCAAAGAAAATCTTCGTGGCGGCCGTCGGCGATCAGGCGCAGGGCGTATCGCACCTGTTCCTTGTAAAAGTCACAGAAGGCGCCTTTTTGCGTCATGCCGCCGTTCATTTCATGCGCTTCCGCCGGACATGGTGAGCCGCAGAAATGACGGATGACGCAAGTGTCGCAGCCTGGAATATCCTCGACCTTCCGGTCCGTCACCAGACGAAAAGGCGCGCTGTCGATGATGTCCTCGATCGGCTGTTTAAACAAGTTGCCGCCGTTGAAGGCGGGGAGGCCGATGAATTCGCTGCATGGGAACAGATCGCCACCCGGCGCGAGGGCGAAAAAGCTGCGACCGCCGCCGCAGGGTGAAATGTCGCACATCAGCCGTCGCGCCGTCGGCGCCAGAATGGCGATCAAGATATTGGCGAAATTGGCGACAACCAGTTTTCGTCCTGTTTCCAGGTATAGCTGATGCGTTCTTTCCAACGCGGCGATATAACCTGCCGCCACCTCCGCGTCGCCGCCGTGAACCGTGCGGGCTCCCGGCATAGTGCAACGGGTGACGTTGAGCATGCAGGCTGGCACTTTCCGCTCGTGGAAGAACTCCACCATCTCAGTCAAATGAGGCAGGTTCTCCGATGTCATCGTGCAGATGACATTGTAGCCCGGATAGCCGTCGAGCAGGTCGATGGCGTGGATGACTTGCTCGAAGATTCCCTCGCCGCTCCACCGCCTCCGCGTGCGATTGGCTATGTCGGCCGCCGGCCCGTCGAGGGACAGGCCGACGCCAATTCCGCGCGAGGTCAGGAACGATACAGCCTCTTCATCAAGTAGGGTGGCGTTGGTCTGAACCCCGAACCGAAACCGGTCGCCAAAGGCTTCAATGCCCGCGAAAATGGCTTTGCGCGCCAGAAGGGGCTCGGCGCCGTGAAAGATCACTTGCGGCAGTCGATCCTCCGGCATATGGCCGCGAAAATATTGGTGAAGCCGCTCCAGCGCTTCCAGAACCTCGCTCTTCTCCATCTGCTTACCGCGGCGGCGCATGTCGCTCGGTATGTAGCAATAGGAGCAGTTCAGGTTGCAGCGTTCGGTCGGATTGAAATAGACCGCCGAGGCTTTCAGATGGAACCGCAGCATATCCATTTCGCGCGCGAACGCTGCGCCCTTGGCGCACAGCGTGTCGCGCAAAACCCCGCCCGCCAGCGACTCGGCGAGGCGATCTTTTTGCACGATCCCCCAGAACGCGCTGTCCGGCTCAACCACGGCGATGTGGGTGGGATGGGCGATGTCGAAGGGCTGGAGGGGCGAAAGAGGGCTCCTTGCGGAGCCCTCCAGCGAGGAGCGCGGGGGCAGCGCGCTCACCGTTTCACCTGCTTGTCCATGAGAACGTAATGCGACAGGCCCGTGCCTTCCGCGTCGCAAGTCTTGCGGATGGCGATCACCGCCGGGCGAGGCTTGTTCGAGGCTTGGTCGGGTTTACGATCAGGCGATTTCTTCACGATCTTCTCCGATGCACAATGAAGGACGTCGGCAGGCGAACGGCCTCGCCGAAATCCTTTCCATCGGATTTCGCCCTTCGTGAATCAGATCCAGCAGGTCTTCTGGCTCTCGGATCGTCCGTTGCAGACACCTTCCCGGCAGGGTAGACCCTGCCAGTGGCTGGCTCGTCGCCTTGTCTCCGACGTCCCCGATTACAGCGGCGGGACCGCCGCGGAATTTCACCGCGTTCCGGGATACTGGATATCCGTTGATTAAAACTGAGCCTTGACGCTGTCAAGGCGCGCCATTGGCGCGCATCGGCGATTGGGCCGCTCGGCCTGCACCGTCAGGTGGCTTGTAAGCCGGCAGCGCCTTGCCGCGCCATTCGGTCTGCTTGCCGTCCGCCACGGTCACCCTGGCCCTGGGAACCGAAACCGTCATCGGCCCGAACGTGTCGAGTAATTGCCGCTCTCGGTGACCGTTCCGATACCCGGCAGCCCCGTCGCTCCGGCCGTACCGACCGCGGCCGAGCACCGCTGCAAGCTCTTGCTCAAGAATGTTTTCAATGAAGTGCCGGACCTGCTGACGGACCCCGGCCTCAAGCGGATCGACCCAATCCTCACCCAGGAATGGAACTTCGTTCTCAGTAGTGATATTCTGCGTCATGGCGTGATCTCCTCCGGCGGCGCCAACCGCCGGTTTGCTGGTTGCTTTGCAATTCAGGAGATTATGCCACCCAGAATTTCTACACACTTCGCGACGGGATCCGTGGCATGATGATCCATATCCAAGAGATTGCTTGGCGCCCGCCAGCCGAGGCATTCGCGGTTTGGGCGGACGACCCGTATGTGACCTGGCTGGACAGCGCGGCACCGGCTGACCCGCGCAGCCGTTACAGCTACTTGTGCGTCAAGCCGTTTCAGGTGTTGGAGGCGAAGGACGCCCGTGTCACCGTGAACGGAACGCCCGTTGAAGGAGATCCGTTCCAGGCTTTACAGCGCGAACTCGCACGCTGGCGGCTGGAGCCGGGGCAGGCACCCGTTCCGTTCGCGGGGGGCGCGGTCGGCTTCCTGGGGTACGAGTTGGGCGGCCACCTGGAGCGTTTGCCCCGGCGCCACGTGGATGGGCTGGGCATTCCGGACATGGCCGTGGCCTTCCACGATATCATGCTTGCGTTCGACGAAGACACACGACGCTGCTGGGTGCTCTCGTCAGGTTTTCCCGAGACCGCGTCCGAAGCGCGGAAAAGCCGCGCAGCGGCGCGGGCAAACGCCATACTACGCCGCTTGGAAGGCGTGACGCCCATTCCGTCGAGTGCTGGCCATGAGCACACCGGAGCACGATGGCGGCCGGAACTGACCCGGCAAGCGTATGAGGCCCGGATCATGCGTGTACTCGACTACATCCGTGCCGGCGACATATTCCAAGCCAACTTCACCATGCGCCACTTGACGCCAAGGCAGCCTCGTCACCGTGCCGCAGACCTCTACCTGCGCCTGCGCACACGAAGTCCCGCGCCCTTCAGCGCCTTCGTTGCCTGCGGCTCTCGGCTCACGCTGGCGAGCGCCTCACCCGAGCGCTTCCTGCGGCTCGATGCAACGGGCCGCGTCGAAACGCGACCGATCAAAGGTACCCGGCCGCGTTATGCCGATCCCGTGATGGACGCAGCCGCAGCACAAGAACTGGCCGCGAGCGAGAAAGATCGTGCCGAGAACTTAATGATTGTCGACTTGCTGCGCAACGATGTCGGCCGCGTGGCAAAGATCGGCAGTGTGACGGTGCCATCGCTGTTTGAAATCGAAAGCTTCGCGTCCGTGCATCACCTGGTGTCCACTGTTGAGGGCCGGCTGCGTCCCGGTCTCGGTCCGGTTGACCTGCTGCGAGCAACGTTTCCCGGCGGTTCGGTCACGGGAGCGCCGAAGCTGCGCGCCATGGAGATTATCGACGAGCTCGAGGCCGCGCGCCGTGGTCCCTATTGCGGCGCAATTGCCTGGATCGGTTTCGACGGCACGATGGACAGCAGCATTGTCATACGCACCCTTGTGATCACGCCTGATCTGGTCGTGGCCCAAGCCGGGGGTGGCATTGTGGCGGACTCCGACCCGGCCGGCGAGTACGAAGAGCAGCTCGTGAAAGTACGGCCCTTGCTCCGAGTTCTCGGCATGCCTTCGGATGAGGCGTGCGCATGAAGGTCTGGCTCAATGGCGCGATCATGCCGGCGACGGCGAGGTGCATAGATCCCGCAGACCGGGGGTTCACGCTGGGCGACGGCATGTTCGAGACGATCCGCGTGGTTGATGGAAAACCGCAACACCTGCAGCGGCATTTGCGGCGCCTGCGCGCTGGCTTGGCCGTGCTTGCCCTACCGCTCGCCTTGACCGACGCTGACCTTGCGGACGCCATTGCCGTTGCGCTGCGAGCGAACGGGCTGGAGAGCGCCGCAGTCCGCCTGACTGTCTCGCGTGGCCCGGCGTTGCGCGGCGTGATGCCGCCGCCGGCTTCGGAGCCGACCGTACTGGTCGCGTCGGGACGGCTCCCGGATATCGCTGCGGCGGCTGATGCGATCACCTGCACAGTGACGCGACGGAACGAGATGTCGCCACTCAGCCGTATCAAATCACTCAATTTTCTGGATAGTGTCCTGGCACGGCAGGAAGCGGCCAGGCGGGGCGCCGATGAGGCATTGCTGCTCAACACACGTGGTTACGTTGCGGAGGCAACGGCTGCCAACATCCTTGTCCTTCGAAATGGGGCGCTCGTGACGCCGCCGGTTGCCGACGGCGCACTGCCCGGCATCATGCGCGAGGTTCTGATCGAGCGATGCGATGCGCGGGAAGCCCCCTTGCTTGTCGAGGATCTGCTTGCTGCCGACGCAGTCTTCTTGAGCAGCAGCCTGGCGCTGCGCCCGCTTGCATCGATCGACGGCCGACCGATCGGCACGAGGTCAGACGTCCTCGCTGATCTTGCCCGTCAGGCAATGGCAGGCTGATTGCCGCGGCCAACCGCGCCCGTGGATGCTTCGCCGCGAGAAAAAACCTCTTCGGCAATACTCAGGCGCCACCAGCCGGACGGGTCCGCCAGACCTGGTTCTCGTTCCAACAGACATCTCCCAGCTATTCCGACCAGCGACCATCCGGGATCGAAAGGCCAACAGCCAAACGCGCCGCCTGCTTTTGTTGCGTTCGAAAATTTGGCCGAAAATGAACCTACGAGGTGACTGGGCTCAAACAGCCCGGTGGCGTCGGCTTCTTGACTGGATCTGCTTCGGCGGGCCAGTGGTCAGGAGCGGCGATCCCGTTGAACAGGAAAAGCAGATGAAATACGCCAGCTTGGTCGCAAGTGCGGTGATGCTCTCCAACGTCGTCGATTTGAG
>JAJZFF010000405.1 GCA_021805485.1 Pseudomonadota bacterium | reverse complement strand
GGGCTTCGCCCCCTGGGCGACCTTGATCTCGATCTCGCGGCAGTTGTTGAGATATTCCGCCGTCACGCCGAAACGGCCCGAGGCGATCTGCTTGATCGCCGACGACGCGTTATCGCCGTTCGGCCGCGGCGTCGCCCGTGCCGCGTCCTCGCCGCCCTCGCCCGAATCCGAGCGCGCGCCGATGCGGTTCATCGCGATCGACAGCGTCTCGTGCGCCTCGGGGCTGAGCGCTCCGAGCGAAATGCCCGGTGCGACAAGCCGCTTGCGGATTTCGGTGATGCTCTCGACCTCGTCCACCGGGATCGGCGTCATCCCCTCGCTGCGGAAATCGAGCAGGTCGCGCAGCGCCACCGGCGGCTGGGCGTTCACCGCATCGGCGTATTTGCGATACAGCGTGAAGCTGTCGGTCGCGACCGCGGTCTGCAGCATGTGGACCATCTGCCCGTCGAACGCATGCGTCTCGCCCTTGCGGCGCAGGCGATAGGCGCCGCCGACCGGCAGGGTGACGGCATCCGAATCCCAGGCGGTGCGGTGCAGTTCCAGCATCTTGTGGGCGATGCCGGGCAGGCCGATGCCGGAAATCCGCGAGGGCATGCCGGGGAAGAATTCCGCCACCAGCGCGCGCGAGAGTCCGATCGCCTCGAAATTGTAGCCGCCGCGATAGGACGAGATCACCGAGATGCCGAGCTTCGACATCACCTTGAGCAATCCCTTGTTCACCGCCTTCTTGTAGCGGCCGATGCACTCCTTCAGGCTGATCGATCCGAACAGGCCGCGGCGATGCCGGTCGGCGATGCTTTCCTGCGCGAGATAGGCGTTGATCGTGGTCGCCCCCACGCCGATCAGCACGGCGAAGTAATGCACGTCCATGCATTCGGCGGCGCGCACGTTGAGGCTGGTGAAGGTCCGCAGCGACTGGCGGACGAGATGCGTGTGCACGGCGCCGGTGGCGAGGATCATCGGGATCGGCGCATGCGCCTCGTCAAACGTCTCGTCAGTGAGGATGACATGCGTGCAGCCCGCGCGCACGCCTTCCTCGGCCTCGCGGCGGATCCGCTCGATCGCGGCGCGCAGCCCGCCCTCGCCATCGGCGACCGGGAAGGTGCAGTTCACCACGCAGGCATTGTCGCCCATCGTCCGGCGCATCGCGTCGAACTCGGCGGTCGAGAGAACCGGGCTTTCCAGCTGCAACAGATCGCACTGGCTGGAATCCTCGTCGAGCACGTTGCCGAGATTGCCGAGCCGCGTCTTCAGCGACATCACGCGGCTTTCGCGCAGACTGTCGATCGCGGGGTTGGTGACCTGGCTGAAGCTCTGGCGGAAATAGTGATGCAACCCGCGATAACGCTCCGACAGCACGGCGATCGGCGTGTCGTCGCCCATCGAGCCGGTCGCCTCGTTGGCGTCCTCGACCATCGGATGCAGGATGAGTTCGAGCTCCTCCAGCGTGTAGCCGACGCCGAGCTGGCGGCGGCGCAGCGCCTCGCCCTCGAAGAGAACCGGCTCCGGCGCATCGGTTTTCACGATATGGTCGATCACCTTGATGCCGGCGGTCCAGGCGCCGAAATCCTGCCGGGCGGCGAGATCGTCCATCAGCTCGGCATGATGGTAGAAGCGGCCATCGGCGAGATCGACGGCGATGGTCTCGCCCGGCCCGACGCGGCCGCGCTCGACGATCTCCGCCTCCTCGCGCTTGACCATGCCGGTTTCCGAGCCGACGATCAGCAGCCCGTCGCTGGTGCGGGTGAAGCGCAGCGGCCGCAGCCCGTTGCGGTCGAGCCCGGCGATGACGTAGCGGCCATCCGTCGCGGTGATCGCGGCCGGCCCGTCCCACGGCTCCATCACCGCGTTGCAATAGCTGATCAGGTTGCGATGCGCGGCCTTCATCGTCGCATCGGCGCCGATCGAGGGCGGGATCATCAGCGTCTTCGCCATCATCGCGTCGCGGCCGCCATGCACCAGCAGTTCGAAGACGGCATCGAGCGTCGCGGTGTCGGAACTGCCGGCCTGGATCACCGGCTTGATGTCGCCGAGATAATCATCGAGCGCGCCGGCGGCGAGGCGCGTCTCGTGGCTCTTCATCCAGTTCACGTTGCCGGCCAGCGTGTTGATCTCGCCGTTATGCGCAAGGCAGCGGAACGGCTGGGCGAGCCGCCAGGTGGGGAAGGTGTTGGTCGAATAGCGCTGGTGGTAGATCGCGAAGCGCGAGACGAACCGCTCGTCGAGCAGGTCGGGGTAGAACTCCGTCAGGCTCTCGGCGAGGAACATGCCCTTGTAGATGATCGAGCGGCAGGAGAGCGAGCAGATGTAGAGCTCGGGAATCTGCGCCGCGATCGCTTCCTTCTCGATCCGCCGGCGGATCACGTAGAGGTCGCGCTCGTACTCCTCCTCGGACTTGCCGAGCGCGTTCCACACCATGATCTGCTCGATCTCGGGGCGGGTCGCGTTCGCCTTCTCGCCGATGCAGGAGACGTCGATCGGCACCTGGCGCCAGCCATAGATGCGGTAGCCGAAATTCAGGATCTCGGTCTCGACGATCTGCCGGCAGCGCTCCTGCGCGCCGAGATCGGTCTTGGGCAGGAACACCATGCCCACCGCGATCGGCCCGCGGCGCATGCGGTCGCCGCCGCGCTCCACCGCATCGGCGAAGAAGTCCTGCGGAATCTCGACATGGATGCCCGCGCCATCGCCGGTCTTGCCATCGGCATCGACCGCGCCGCGATGCCAGACGGCCTTCAGCGCGTCGATTCCGGCGACGACGACGTCGCGCCGCTTGCGGCCATCGAGCGCCGCGATCAGGCCGACGCCGCAGGCATCGTGTTCCTGCGCCGGATCGTAGCTGCCGGCGAGGGCCGTGGTGTTGCGCTGCCAGGCGGCGAGAAATTCGGAGGCGGTTTCATGGGTCATGGTCATCACTCCGCGGCGGTGGCGAGCGCGCCGTCGGGGCGCGCGGCGGCGGTTTCGAGATAGGCGTGCATGGCGTCGGCGGCATCGCGGCCGTCCTTGATCGCCCAGACGACGAGGCTGGCGCCGCGCACGATGTCGCCGGCGGCGAACACGCCGGGCAGCGCGGTCATGAAACTCTTCGAGTCGACCTTCAGCGTGCCCCAGCGGGTCAGCGCGAGGCCCGGCTCGTTGAAGGCGCCGGGCAGATCCTCGGGGTCGAAGCCGAGCGCCTTGATGACGAGATCGGCCTCGATGGTGAATTCCGAACCCGCGATCGGCTCGACCGTCTGGCGGCCGGAGGCATCGGCGAGGCCGAGATGCATGCGCACCGCCTTCACCGCACTGACCCTCCCGGCGCCGACGAAGGCTTCCGGCGCGGAGAGCCAGGTGAACTCGACACCCTCGTCGATCGCGTTCGCGACCTCGCGCGCCGAGCCGGGCATGTTGGCGCGGTCGCGCCGATAGAGGCAGGTGACGGCGGCGGCGTCCTGGCGGATCGCGGTGCGGACACAGTCCATCGCCGTGTCGCCGCCGCCGATGACGACGACGCGCTTGCCGGCGGCGTTCAAGGCACCCGAATCATAGTCCGGCACCGCATCGCCCAGCCCCTTGCGGTTCGAGGCGATGAGATAGTCGAGCGCCGGCACCACGCCGTCGAGCCGGCTGCCCGGCACGTCGATCTCGCGCGCCTTGTAGACGCCGGTGGCGACCAGCACCGCGTCGTAGCGCGCGCGCAACTCGGCAAAGCTCAGGGCGCCGCCGATATCCTCGTTCAGATGGAAATGGATGCCGCCGTCCTCGAGCCAGGCGCGCCGCCGGGCGACGATCTCCTTCTCCAGCTTGAAGCCGGGAATGCCGTAGATCAGCAGCCCGCCCACCCGGTCGTGCCGGTCATGGACATGCACCTGATACCCCTTGCGCCGCAGCGCCTCGGCGGCGGCGAGGCCGGCCGGCCCGGCGCCGATGATGCCGACACTCTGCGCGCGCTCGCGCCGCGGGCGGATCGGCCGGACCCAGCCATTCTCGAAGGCGGTGTCGGTGATGTAGCGCTCGACGGCGCCGATGGTCACGCTCTCGAACCCCTTCTCGATGACGCAATTGCCCTCGCAGAGCCGGTCCTGCGGGCAGATGCGGCCGCAGATTTCGGGGAACGTGTTGGTGGCGGCGGAAATCTCGTAGGCTTCCTCGAGCCGCCCCTCGGCCGAGAGCTTCAGCCAGTCGGGGATGTTGTTGCCGAGCGGGCAATGCACCTGACAGAACGGAATCCCGCACTGGCTGCACCGGCTGGCCTGGGCCGCCGCGTCCTTCGGGTCGAAATCGCGATAGATCTCGCCGAAATCCTCGCGGCGTTCGACGGCGGCGCGCTTTTCCGGCGGCTGCTGCGCAAGACGCACGAATTGCTGCATGTGCTCGGTCATCGGCACAACTCCGTTCCGTGGATGGCTGTTTCCGGCAGTATCTAGCTCACGGGAACGGAGATTGCCAGCAATAATTCGATGTTAAGTCATATCAACTGCCATATATGCTCAATTACCAGCTCTGCGCCCTCGTCACCGCGGTTTTGTGACAGAAAATTATGTCCCGTTTGAGACCTATCACGCTTCGCCGCCAGTCGGACGCCCGCCGCCATGCCGGTAGCGCCGCATGTAGGAGGGGACGACAAGGTCGATCGGCGTCGCGACGATGCCGAGATCGGCCAGCGTCCGCGCGTTCCGCGCGACCACGTTGTCGCGCCGGAGCAGCAGGAGCTGATCGGTCGTCAGCAACCGTCCGGGCAGGCGCTGGAGCACCGAAGCCTGCAACCAGGCGGCCCAGCGCGGCACGCCGACCAGGGCGCGGTGATGGCCGGTTTCCGCGTTGATATAGGCCAGCAGGTCGCGGAAGCTCCGCACTTCGGGGCCGCCGAGCTCGTAGGTTGCGCCGGCGAGTTCGGGCCGGTCGATCGCCGCCATCACCGCATCGGCGACGTCGCCGACATACACCGGCTGGAATTTCGTCTCGCCCTCGATCACCGGCAGGAACGGCAGTTGCGCCGCCATCGCGCCGAAGCGGTTGAAGAACCCGTCCTCCGGCCCGAACACGATCGAGGGGCGCAGGATCGTCGCCGCAGGAAAGGCGGCCTTCACCGCCGCCTCGCCCAGCCCCTTGCTCCGCGCATACTGGCTCGCCGCCTTCGGATCGGCGCCGATCGCCGAGACGTGCACGAGCGCGCGCACCCCCGCCTCCGCCGCGAGCGTCGCGATTCTCGCCGCCCCTTGGTGCTGCACCCGGTCGAAATCGCCGCGCCGCCGTTCGGCCAGGATTCCCACGAGATTGATGACGCAGGTCGCCCCCTCGATCGCGCGGCGCAACGCCGCCTCGTTGTCGAGCGGAGCATAGAGCGGCACGATCTGGCCGACATCGCCAAGCGGGCGGAGAAAGGCGCCGGCCTCGGTATCGCGCATCGCCGCGCGCACCACCCAGCCCGCGGCGGCCAGGCGTTTCACGACATGGCGGCCAATGAAGCCGGATGCGCCGAAAACCGTTGCAACCTTGCGCGATGCCATGAGGGTCTCCTTTTGATGGGTGCCTTCTGTTCGCATGACTGGCCCGCGCAAGACAACCGCCTCCCGCACGAAGGCGGATTGACGGCAGGGCGCCGCTTCGCTACAGCCCCGTTCACCGAAGCGCGCCGGTGCGGCGCGGTTAGCCTCCTTGCCCAGGTGGCGGAATGGTAGACGCGCAGGTTTCAGGTACCTGTGGCCGCAAGGCTGTGGAAGTTCGAGTCTTCTCCTGGGCACCAACTCTCAATGTCCCGCGTGCGGGATCGTGATGGGCCGATGAGCCAGACCCAGTTTGCCGCCGGCGCCACCATCCACATCCATCGCCACGACCTTCCGGACGGGCTCGATCTCGGCCCCGTGGTCGCCGTCGACACCGAAACGATGGGCCTCGATCCGCGGCGCGACCGGCTCTGCCTCGTGCAGCTCTCCGCCGGCGACAACAGCGCGCATCTCGTGCAGATCGTCCCGCCCGCCCTGGGCGGGCGCGGCGCCGACTGCCCGAACCTGAAG
>JAJZFF010000037.1 GCA_021805485.1 Pseudomonadota bacterium | reverse complement strand
GCCGGGCATGACCCCGGCGTTCAGCGCCAGCCAGCCGGCGTAGCGGTGCAGCACGCCCGAGAGCAGGGCCGTGCAGGTGACGGTACCGAAGACGAGAAAATCGTTCGCCGCCTGCGCGCGGACCCGTTCCTCCGGCGCGTGCGCGAGGGAGAGCAGGGCGGTGGCGCCGACGAACATGAAGTTCCAGCCGATCCCGAGCAGCACCAGCTCGACCACGAACACATCGTAGCCGTTCCCCGCCCACGCGGTCGCCGCGCAGAGCAGGATCAGCACTCCGCCCGCCGTCACCACCGGGCGCGGGCCATGGCGGGCGATGAGCGGGCCGGTGATGAAGCCGGGCGCATACATCGCGATCGAGTGCCAGCGGATCACGTTCACGGCGTCGTTGATGCCGAAACCGCACGCCATCATCTGCAGCGGCGTCGAGGTCATGATGAGGTTCATCGAGCCGTAGGCGACGAGTCCGGCAATGACGGCGACGAGGAAGTCCGGCCGCGCGATGATCGTGGCGAGCGGCGTCGGCGCTGCGGGGCGCGGCGGCGGCGGCGGCAGGCGGGCCAGGCTCAGCAGCAGCATCGTCACCAGCGGCGGGATCGCCAGCACGAGATAGGTGCCGAGGAACAGCAGCGGCGGGGCCAGGGCCTTGGTGTCCTTGACCAGTTCCGGGCCGATGATGGCCGCGAGGATGCCGCCGGCCATCACCAGCGCGATGGCGCGCGGCCGCGCCGCCGGCGCGGCCACCTCGGCGGCGGCGAAGCGGTAGTGCTGGGCGATGCCGAAGGCCAGTCCCGCCGGCACCGAGCCCACGCAGTAGAGGATGAAATCGGCGCGCCAGACGGCGACGGCGAACACCAGGCTGGCGGTCAGGGCCGAGCCCGCCCCGAGCAGGAACCCCGGTCGGCGCCCGAGCCGCGTGAACACCGCGCCGGCCGGGATCGAGGCCGACATCATCGCCGCCATCTGCACCGCGTACGGCACCGTGGCGAGCGCCTTGTCAGGGGCGAGGCTGTAGCCGATCAACGCGCTCATCGCCGCCTGGCCGATGACGGCGAGGTTGGTCAGCGCCTGACAGAAGAACAGCAGCCAGACCGCAAGCGTCATCAGACCCGCATCATCATCAGAAATGGCTCCAGCCGCCGTGGTCGAGCATCATCACCCCGCCGGCTTCGTCGCGCACGCGCACCGCGGCGGCGCCGGGCACGAAGCGGCCGATGCGCGTCCGCGGCACGGTCGTGGAAAGACCGGCGAAAGCCGGTTCGTGTTCAGGTGGCACGGCCATCAGCACTTCGTAATCATCCCCTCCCGTCAGGCAGGTGGCGAGCCAGGCCGGCCCGGCTGCCCGTGCCGCCGCCGAGCGCGGCACCAGCGCCGCCTCGATCTCGGCGCCGACCCCGCCGTTGTTCACCCCGCCGGCGCGGCAGAGATGACCGAGATCCTGCACCAGCCCGTCGGAGACGTCGAGACAGGCGGCGACGAGGTCGGCTCGCACCAGCCCGAGCCGCGGCTCCGGCAGATGATAGCGCGCGGCGAGCGCCCCGGTCGGGTCCGCCAGCCGGCCCTGCAGCGCCGCCAGCCCGAGCGCGGCATCCCCGATCGTGCCGCTGACCCAGATCCCGTATCCGGCCCGCGCGCCGGTCCGGTGCACCGCTTTGCCCGAGGCGACGGTGCCGAGAATGGTCAGCGAGAGCGTGACCGGCCCCGGTGTCGAGGTGGTGTCGCCGCCGAAGAGGCCGATCCCATAGCGCGCCTGGTCCGCCGCGAGCCCGGCGGCGAAGGCGGCGAACCAGGCATCCGGCGTGGCGCGCGGCGCGGCCAGCGTCAGCAGATAGCCGAGCGGCGCGGCGCCCTTGGCGGCGAGGTCCGAGAGGTTGACCCGCAGCAGCTTGCGCGCGACCAGCTCCGGCGGGTCGGCGGGAAGGAAATGGACGCCTTCGACCATGGCATCCGCAGACAGCACGAGCTCGTGCCCAGGCGGCGGGGTGAGAAAGGCGGCGTCGTCGCCGAGACCGAGCGCCTCGGGGGCGGCGAGCGGGCGGAAATGCCGCGCGATCAGCGCAAACTCGCCCGGCAGCTCGCTCAACGCCGGTCCCCGGGCGGGCGCGGGGAGCAGGACGCGGCGCCGAAGACGCAGAACCGGGCGCAATGGGGATGGTTCATGGTCACCGGGCGCGCCGCCTCGGCCAGGCTGCCGCCGAGATCGAAGCCGGGCGCGTAGGGTTGCAGCGTGCAGGCGGTGACCCGTGGCGCCGCCTCGCCCTTGCGGTGGACGACCATGCGCGAGGTCGCGCACATCACCTCGCGGCCCCGGCTGTGCAGCGCCTGCCAGCTCGTCTCGCTGATCTCGGGCGGGTCCGAGGGGTCGTCGAGCTCGGGGAACAGCACGAGCTGTGCCGGGTCCCACGCGTCGATGGCGAGCGAGCGCGCCTGGAACAGCGCGGCGAAGCCGGCGCGGAACTCCGCTTCCGGCACGCCCGCATCGAAGCGCGCGGCGATGCTCGTGGGGATGCCGGTCTCCACGAGCCAGGCGATGCCGCCGAGCGCGGGGGCGAAGGTGCCGGCCCCGCGGATCCGTTCGTGGGCTTCCGGCGTGTGGTGATCGAGCGAGACCCGCAGCGCGAGACGGCCGGGATGGGCTTCGTGCAGCCGCGCCAGCGCGGCGCGGTGGCGCTGCATCGGGCGCAGCGCGTTGGTCAGCACCAGGGCGTGATAGCCGTGCTCCAGCGCCGCCGCGATCATGCCCGGCACCGCCGCGTTCATGAACGGCTCGCCGCCGGTGAAGCCGATTTCGCGAAGCTCGGGATGCGCGTGGGCGGCTTCCTGCAGGAAGCGGTCGAAATCCGCGCGCGCGAGATAGACCAGCCGGTCGTTGCGCGGCGTGCTTTCGATGTAGCAGCCGGTGCAGGCGATGTTGCAGAGGGTGCCGGTGTTGAACCAGAGCGTGCTCAGCCCTTCCAGCCCGACCCGCGCGTGCGGCTCGCCCGGCGCGGTCGTGGTAGGACTCGCGAAGCGCGCCCGCCTCGGCGCGGGTAAGGCGGGTGCGTCCCGGCTCCAGAGTTCGGCCATGGCGGCGAGCGCTCGCCCGGTGCTGGCCTGTTCCTCGGCGGGCAGCACGTCGAAGCTCGGCCAGATGCCACTCTCCATGGTCGCCGCGTAGTCCGGCGGCAGCCCGGCCGAGCGCATCGCCGCGGCGGCGGCACGGTGATCGTAGTCGAGCGGGCAGTGGCGGATCTCGATGTCCGCGCCGCGCGGCGTCAGCAGGCTGAACCAGACGCGGGGCGTGCCATCATTGGCGGGCAGGCCGATCGCCCCGGAATTGTGCCACAGGCGCGCCCCGACCCGGCGGGTGAAGGGGAGGCCGCAATGCCCGCCGATCACGCCATCCGCCCCGGCCAGCGCCAGCTCGGCGGCCAGCGCGGCGTCCGGCATGGAGGCGAAGACGAAGCGGTTGATCAGGCTCGGCGCACCATGGACCACGGCGAAGCGGTGCCCGGCCAGTACGAGATCGATGCGCCGCGGCAGCGTCGCCATCCAGCGGCGGTCGTCCGCATCGATCTCTTGCGACGTATAGGTGAACCAGGCGGCGGAGAGGCGCTCGCAGGCGGTGCCAGGGGCGAAGCCGCAGCCGCAATCGCCGGCCTCCTGCGCCAGGGACTCCTCGCAATTGCCCATCACGGTGGCGAGGCCGGCGGCGCGGATCAGCGCCACCGTCGCGCGCGGGTCGGCGCCGTAGGCGACGACGTCGCCGGTGCAGATCATGCGTTCGGGCGGAATCCGGAGCCGCCGCGCTTCGGCCAGAAGCGCCTCGGTCGCCTGGAGATTGCTGTAGCAGCCGCCGAACACCAGGACCGGCCCGTCGGCGAGGATGGTCGGCGGGGCAGGGGTCTCGGACCGGGCATGATCAAGCATGAGAAACGGCCTCGTCCGGGGCGATGCGCTCGAGGGCCAGCCCGCTGGCCTCGACCCCGCCCAGCCAGCGCCAGACCAGCATCGCCGTGCCGCCGAGGACCCAGAATCCGGCCAGCAGCACCAGCGCGGCCCGCATGCTCCAGGCACCGACATAGCCGACCAGGAAGGGCGACATCATCGCGCCGATCCGCCCCACGGCGACGCTGGCGCCGATGCCGGTCGCGCGCAGCGCGGTCGGAAACAGCTCCGAGAACGTCGGGTAGGCGGCAATCCAGCTGCCGGTGGCCAGCAGATTGACCAGGGCGAACCCGAGCATCAGCACGCCGCTGCCGAGGTCGGTGACGAGGGCCATGGCGACGGTGCCGAGGGCGGTGGCGAAGTAGAACAGCGAGACGGTCGCAGCGCGGCCCCAGCGGTCGAGCAGCAGCGAGGCGGCGAGGCCACCGAGCAGGGCACCGATGCTGCCGCCGAGATAGAACAGCGGCAACTGCGCGGGTCCCAGCTTGAGCGCCGGCAGCACCACCAGGGGCAGGAACGCGAACAGCCCGTAATATCCCGATGCCTCGGCGAAATCGAGCATGGCGCCGAGCAGCAGGCGGGCCGGATAGTCCCGCAGCAGGGTCTTCAGCTGTCCGCCCGTCGGGCGCACGCGGCGGGCGACCGACGCCGGGTCCGCCGCCGGCGGGCTGGTCACACCGGCGGCGATGCGATCGACGATGGCCAGCGCCTCCCCGGCACGGCCGGACGCCTCCAGCCAGCGCGGGCTTTCGGGCAGATGGCGGCGGAACCAGGCCGAGGACAGCGCGATCACACCGCCGAAGCCGAACACGACGCGCCAGCCGAGATCGGCTGGCAGCGCGGAGAGCACGAGCCAGGACAGTAGCGCGGCGGCGAGGCTGCCGATCGGCCAGAAATTCAGCACCAGCGCGGTGGCGCGGCCCCGGGCGCGGCTCGGCACGAGCTCGGCGATGGCGGCGTTGATCGCCGAATATTCGGCGCCGACGCCGATGCCCGCGAGCAGGCGCAGGATCAGCAGGGCTCCGAGGCCGGGGGCGAAGGCGGCGGCGAGGGTGGAGACCCCGTAGAGCACGAGGCTGGCGAGGAAGATGCGCCGCCTTCCATAGCGGTCGGCCAGATAGCCGAACCCGAGCGCCCCGAGCATCAGCCCGGCGAACCAGGCGCCGAGGATGAGCGACATGGCGTTGGCGCCGAGATGGAAGCGTTCGCGCAACGCGCCGAGGACATTGCCGATCAGCGTGACCTCGAAGGCATCCATCGCCCAGCCGACGCCGAAGAGCAGCACGATGATGGTGTGGAAACGGTTCCACTCCATGGTGGACAGACGTTCGACGATCGGGCCCGGGGGCGTCGCGATCTGCGGTGCTGCGGTCATGCGGGCGGCATCCATGTTGGCCTGGCGGCGGCTGCGGGTGGGAAGGGTGGAAGGCACGGCTGCCCCGGCCGCCGATCAACGGGTATATCAGCGGACGGGACCGTGCCAATGCTCGGCATGATTCGGCGGTGCGCGCCAGGTGGCGGGAAGGTTACACCGGGATCCCCGCCATCGGCGGATGGCCGATCAGACCGCGAGGAGACGGGCCTCGGTGCCGGGTTGCAGCGTGTCGGCGAGGCAGGCCTTCAGCGCATCGAGGCAGGTGCCGTCGATCGCCGTCCCGCGCTCCCGGTCCATGATCGCCAGCGCTTCCGCGACCGGCATCGCCGCCCGATAAGGGCGTTCGGCGCTGAGCGCGTCGAAAATGTCGGCGGCGGTGAGGATGCGCGTTTCCAGCGCGATGGCCGCGCCGGCGAGGCGCTTCGGGTAGCCGTTCCCGTCCAGGCGCTCGTGGTGTGCAGCGGCGATCGCGGCCATGTCGCGGAACACGCTGAGACGGCTGAGGATCTCCTCGGTCAGCGCGGCGTGCCGGCGCATCGCGGCCCATTCACCCTCGTCCAGGCGTCCGGGCTTGTCGAGCACGGAATTGCTCACCCCGAGCTTGCCAATGTCGTGCAGCAGGCCGGCCCGGCGCAGCCAGCGGCGGCGCGATCGCGGGAATTGCAGCATCGCCGCGATCGCCTCGGCATAGCCGGCGACGC
>JAJZFF010000002.1 GCA_021805485.1 Pseudomonadota bacterium | reverse complement strand
ACAGGGCGAACTCGAGCAGGGCGCCGCCGACCGCGACCGCGACGCGGGACTCGCCGGGCGCGGTCTCGACCAGGATCCGGGGCGTCACGCCCGGGTCCAGCCCAGGCCCTGGAGCATCCTGGCGGTTTCGAACAGCGGCAGCCCGACGACGCCGCTGTAACTGCCGGCGAGGAAGCGCACGAACGCGGCGGCACGGCCCTGGACGGCATAGCCGCCAGCCTTGTCGTGCCACTCGCCGCTGGCCAGGTAGGCCGCGATCTCGGCCTCGGTCAGGCGGGCGAAGGCGACGATGCTGGTCGCCAGGCGCTCGGCCTGCCGCCCGTCCGGGGCGACGAGCACGACGGCACTGAACACACGATGGCGCCGCCCGGAGAGCAGCGTGAGAGCGGCTCGCGCCTCGGCCTCGGTGGTGGCCTTGGGCAGCACGCGCCGGCCAACCCCGACGACCGTGTCGGCGGCGAGGATGAAGGCGCCGGGGTGCAGTGCCCGCGCCGCTGCGGCCTTCGCCCGGGCCAGGCGCTCCGCCAGCAGCCGTGGCGGCTCGGCCGGGCGCGGCGTCTCGTCGATTTCCGTGGCGCAGACTTGGTCCGGAACGACGCCGATCTGTGCCAGGAGCGCCCGCCGCCGGGGGCTGGCCGAGGCCAGCACGAGCGGAGCAGGGGAGGCAGGAGGCGGATCCGGCTCGGCGCCTCGGGCAGCGCCGGGGCTACATGCGGGAATCGGGTTCACTTAAAGCGGAACGTGATCCGTCCCTTGGTGAGGTCGTAGGGCGTCATTTCGACATTGACGCGGTCACCGGCGAGCACGCGGATGCGGTTCTTGCGCATCTTGCCGCTCGTGTGCGCCAGGATGACGTGCTCGTTGTCCAGCTTGACCCGGAACATGGCATTCGGCAGCAGCTCGGTCACCGTGCCGCTGAATTCGATCATATCTTCCTTGGGCATCTGACCCCATTCGTGGCGACCCAGGCGTTTCGCGGAAAGGCGATATGCGCCCGGGCTGCAGCAGGGTCAACCTTAGCGATCGGGGCCGGGGCTATCGGGGCCGGGGCTATCGGGGCCGGGATTGAGACGGAGCGCGATGCTGCGCGCGTGCGCGCCCAGACCCTCGGCCTCGGCCAGCGCGATCGCCGCCG
The DNA here is from genome assembly GCA_021805485.1 of Pseudomonadota bacterium. The sequence goes on along the minus strand of JAJZFF010000002.1, from coordinate 4,868 downwards.
GTCCGATCTCGCCCAGACCACGCGCCCCGGCCGCGATCCAGGTCGTGCGCTTGAGGAAATCGAACACGGAGAGCCCGGAGGCGAAGCGCGCCGTGCGCCCGGTCGGCAGCACGTGATTGGGGCCGGCGACGTAATCGCCCAGCGCCTCGGGGCAGAAGCGGCCGAGGAACGCGGCTCCGGCATGGCGGATGCGCGCAAACGCCGCCTCGGGATCGGGCAGCATGATCTGCAGATGCTCCGGCGCGAGGCGATCGACCAGGCCCACCGCTTCGTCCCAGCTCCGCACCACGATCACCGCGCCGTGCTCCCGCCAGGAGGCACCGGCGATCGCCACCCGCGGCAGCGTGGCCAGCTCGGCCGCAACGGCGGCGGTGACGGCTTCGGCGAAGCCGGCATCGTCGGTGATCAGAATCGCCTGCGCCGCCTCGTCATGCTCCGCCTGGGCGAGGAGATCGACGGCGACGTGGCGCGGCACGTTGGCCGCATTGGCGAGGATGACGACCTCCGAGGGGCCGGCGACGGCATCGATGCCGACATGGCCGAAGACCTGGCGCTTGGCCTCGGCGACATAGGCGTTGCCGGGGCCGACGATGCGATCGACCGCGGCGATGGTCGCGGTGCCATAGGCCAGCGCCGCCACCGCCTGCGCGCCGCCGACACGGTAGATCTCGTGCACGCCGGCACGGCGCGCGGCGGCGAGGACGAGCGCGTTGACCGTCCCGTCCGGTGTCGGAACGCACATGGCGATGCGATCGACGCCGGCGATGCGCGCCGGCAGGGCGTTCATCAGCACCGAGGACGGATAGGCCGCCTTGCCGCCCGGCACATAGAGGCCGACGGCCGCGAGCGGGGTCCAGCGCATGCCGAGGGTCAGGCCCGCCGCATCCTCGAGGCGCAGATCGGCCGGCATCTGGGCACGGTGGAAGGCCTCGATGCGGGTCGCGGCGAGCTCGAGCGCGGCGGCGAGGTCCGCCGGGATCGCGGCGACCGCGGCGTCGATCTCGGCGGCGGGGATTCGCAGCGTGGCCGGCGTCAGCGCGAGCCGGTCGAAGCGGGCGGTGGCCTCGATCAAGGCCGCATCGCCGCGGGCGCGGATGTCGGCGATGATCGCCGCGACCACATCGCCGACCTCGGCGGTCGTGGCGCGCGCGGTGGCGAGCAGGGCGGCGAACCCGGCCTCGAAGCCGGTCTCCCGGGTGGACAGACGGTAGCGCGGCGCGATCATCGGGCTACGCGGCGCGACCATCGGGCGACGCGGCGCTCAGGCAGCATCGCCGAGCGCCGCGCGGAAGCGGGCGATCCAGCCGCTGATCACGTCCGGGCGGGTCTTGAGCGCGGTGCGGTTGACGATCAGGCGGCTGGTGACATGGGCGATCACCTCGGTCTCGACCAGTCCGTTCGCCTTCAGCGTCGAGCCGGTGGCGACCAGATCGACGATGACGCGCGACAGCCCGAGGCCCGGCGCCAGCTCCATGGCGCCGTTCAGCTCCACCACTTCGGCCTGGACACCGCGGGCGGCGTAGTGGCGGCGGGCGATGGCGGGGTATTTCGTCGCCACGCGCACGCGCGACCAGCGCCGCGGATCGTCGCTGCCGGCGGTGGCGGCCGGCTCGGCGACGGAAATGCGGCAGGCGCCGATGCCGAGATCGAGCGGTGCGTAGATCTCCGGGTAATCGAACTCCATCAGCACGTCGGCGCCGCAGATGCCGAGCGCCGCGGCGCCGAAAGCGACGAAGGTGGCGACGTCGAACGGGCGGACGCGGATGACGTCGAGGCCGGGATCATCGGTCGGGAAGCGCAGCCGGCGGCTGGACTCGTCGGCGTAGTCGGCGGCGGGATGGACGCCGGCGCGCGCCAGCAGCGGCCCGCACTCGGCCAGGATGCGCCCCTTGGGCAGCGCGAGCACGACGGGCGCGCCGAGATCCGGGGGAGCGTCGAGGTCCGGCTCGAGCGCGGCGGCGGCAAACGGGGCGGTCAATCCGGGCTCCTCACGGACCGTTGGGGGCTTCGATCTACACCGAGGCCGGCGCGGACGGAAGGTGCCGGCGCCATATCGGCCGGCGCCATCAGTTCCCATAATATATCTTATACGACTTTAGGCAGCGCGCGACGCCGCCGCAGACCCTCACCCGGACCAAGGCGGATCGAGACGCGGCGGCCAGGCCAGCCCGGCGTCGGCGGCCTCCAAGGTCAGGTTCGGGTTGTAGAATGGGTCCGCCCGCAGAAGCGCGCCCCAGCGCGCCCGCATCACCGCCGCTTCGCGCTCCAGACGCGCCAGCTTCTCCGGCGCCGTCGGCCGCCCGCGGGAGAGCGATTCGTGGTGATAGAGCTCGGCGTATGGCGTGTAGATGACCGACAGGCCCGCCTGGCGCAGCCGCAGGCACAGATCGACGTCGTTGAAATCCACCGGCAACGCCTGTTCGTCCAGGCCCCCGACCTCGAGATAGACCGCCCTGCGCATCGCCAGGCACGCCGCCGTCACCGCGGAGACGTCCCGCGCCAGCCGCGCCTGCCCGGCGGTGCCGGGCTGGTCGCGCGGTTCGCCGACATAGGCATGCCCGGCGATGGAACGGGCACCGATCCCCAGCACCACACCGACATGCTGGAGGTCGCCGTTCGGATACAGCAATCGCGCACCCACGGCGCCGACCTCCGGCCGCAGCGCCTGCGAGGCCAGCTCCCGCAGCCATCCCGGCGTGATCACCTCGGTATCGTCATTGAGCAGCACGACGATCTCACCGCGGGCCGCGCGCACGCCCTCGTTGTTGAGCGCCGAGAAGTTGAATGGCCCCGGCAGGCGCAGCACGCGCGCCCGGCCGGTGCGCTCCCAGTCCGCCAGCATACGCAGGGTTCGCGGCCGAACGGAGCCGTTGTCGAGGATCACGATCTCGTACGGGACGGTCTCGGTCCGGGCCACGATGCTGTCGATGCAGCGCCCCAGCGTCCGCCCGCCATCGCGGGTCGGGATCAGCAGCGAGACCAGGGGCGGGTTTTCCGGCAGCGGGTAAACCACGCGACGGCACAAGGCGACATCGGGCGCCGCTTCGACCCGCGCGCCGGGATGCGTCCGGGCGAGGAACGCCGCCACCGCCCGGCGCTCCGCCCCCTCGGCCTCGGGTGGCGGCGCCGGCGCGCAGCCGTGGACGAGGATGTGCGGCACATGGTGGATCTGCGTCCGATCGAGCCGCTCGACCACGCGCAGCGCGAGGTCGTACGAAGCCGCCCCGTCGAAGCCATCGCGCAACCCGCCGGCCGCGGTGATGAGATCGCGGGCAAAGACGGTGAACCGGCCCAGATAGGCCCGCGCCAGCAGCAGATCGAGTGAGAAATCCGGCTTGAAGAACGGGTCGAAGCGGCGCCCCTCCCCGTCCAGCCGGTCCTCGTCGCCATAGATCAGCCGCGCCTTTGGGTGCCGGGCGGCCGCGCGCGCGACGCAGAACAGCGCGTGGATGGCCAGGTCATCGGCGGGGTCGAGCAGCCCGACATGGTCGCCGCGCGCCAGTCCAAGCGCGATCTCCGGGGCGGAGCCGGCCTGTCCATCCGGGGCCGCGAACACGACGCGGATGCGCGGGTCCGCCGCCGCGGCCGCCTCCAGCATCGCGCGCAGACGTGGATCGGCGCCCGGTGCGGCGGCGACGCAGAGTTCCCAGTGCGGGTAGAGCTGCGCCCGCACGGCGGCGATCGCGCCCTCCAGCCGCGCCGGTGGCGGGTCGCGCACCGGCATGACCAGCGAGATCAGCGGCGAGACCGGCAGCGCCTCGACGGCGGCAGCGATGGCCGCGCGGTCGGCGTCGCTGCCCGTGTCGTAGCGCCGGACCCAATCGGCGTAACGCGCCCGCCGGAGCGCCTCCTGCCGGGCCGGATCGACCAGGATGCGTCGCGCCAGGCGGGTCAGGCGACGGCGCAGGCCATCGGGCAGCGGCAGGGCGTTCTTGAGGGCCTTGGCGGCGCGGTAGCCTGGCCGGACATCGTCCGGAACGCTCACCGACGGCAGCAGCCGCGCCTCGATCCACGCGAGGCCCGCCGCAATGCGCTGCATCACCGCGCCGCGGCGGCGGGCCGGCGCAGCCCGTCCGGCGTCAGCTCACGCACTTTCACGCTGATCTCGCACTTTCTCACGCGGTTCTAACCCATTCATCCATATGATAAATGCCTTCACACCGGCAGTCTCTGACGCAGCATCGAGCCGCCCTGAGGGGCCTTGTTTCACTCTCGGCGAGCCGACGCAATGCAGAGGAGCCGATCATGGACCAGCGCGTGCGAAAGACCGGAATGCCCAAGCCGTCGGCGCTGCCGGCCGGCGAGACGCTGACCGCGGCCGAGGAACTCGTCGTGCTCATCGTCGGCGACTCCGACCGGTTGCTGCCGAGCCTGGGCCCCTATTGCGACTTCTTTCGGGTCCGGGTGCTGACCGCGGCCGCCGATGAGGACCTGCCGCGGGTGCTGCGCTCCGAACGCCCCATCGCCGTGGTCGGCGAGATCGACGGCGATGTCGAGGAAGGCTGCGTCCTGCTCACCGCGGTCGCGGGCTACGACCCGACCCTGCCGCTGCTGATGATCCTGCGGGCGGGCGGGCGCATGATGGCGGCGATGGAAACGGCGCGGCAGGCCCTGCGCGTCCGCCATCTGCTGACCAGCACGTCGCTGCCGATGCAGGGCGATCTGGTCAGTTTCCTCGCCACCGCCATCATGCGCAGCGGCCGCGCCAACTTCATGCCGGTGTAGCGGCGGCGGCGACGCTGGCGCCGGGCGGCGGGGTGGCGCCGTCATGGCCGAACGGGCAGCCGCCGCGGCGGCGTTTGCGCGCGGCGATGGCGTACTGGCCCAGCGGGCGGTCCGGGATCTGGCTCGGGCGGACGATGGTGGCG
>JAJZFF010000186.1:1773-6019 GCA_021805485.1 Pseudomonadota bacterium | reverse complement strand
CGGCTTCTACGATATCCTGCGCGAGGACTACAACGAAACCCGTTACGAACACGGCATCTTCTTCGATCAGGACTGGGCCGGCACGCGCAAGGTCATGCCGGTCGCCTCGGGCGGCATCCATGCCGGGCAGATGCACCAGCTCCTCCATCATCTCGGCGAGGATGTCGTCCTGCAATTCGGCGGCGGCACGATCGGCCATCCGCAGGGCATCGCCGCCGGGGCGATGGCGAACCGCGTGGCGCTGGAAGCGATGATCCTCGCCCGCAACGAAGGGCGCGACTATCTCGCCGAAGGTCCGCAGATCCTCAACGACGCCGCGCGCCACTGCCTGCCGCTGCGCCAGGCGCTCGATACCTGGGGCGAGGTGACGTTCAACTACGCCTCGACCGACACGCCCGATTTCGTCCCCACCGCGATGCCGGCCTACTGACGGAGCGTTATCATGAGACTGACCCAGGGCTGCTTTTCGTTTCTTCCCGATCTGACCGATGAACAGATCAGCCGCCAGATCCAGTACTGCCTCGACAAGGGCTGGGCGGTGAACCTCGAATATACCGACGACCCGCACCCGCGGAATACCTACTGGGAAATGTGGGGCCTGCCGATGTTCGACATCCGCGATGCCAAGGCGATCATGTCCGAACTCGCGGACTGCCGGCGGATTCACGATGATTGCTATATCCGCCTCTCGGCGTTCGACGCCACCAACACATGGGAGTCGCTCCGCATTTCCTTCATCGTGCAGCGGCCGAAGGACGAACCCGGCTTCATGCTGACACGGAGCGAGGCCGCCGGCCGCACCATGCGCTACGAGACCCGCGCCTATGTCGTCCAGAAGCCCGAAGGCGCGCGCTACGGAAATTCCGGGTGAGGGAGGGGGGCATGCCGGATACGATGGCGGGCGCGCCCGCCCCGGGCGAGATGATCGATCTCCGCGCCGAATTCGACGGCGCCGGGATCGGCGATGTGCTCGCGGCGCTGGACCGCGACCTTGTCGGGCTCCGTCCCGTCAAGGCGCGAATCCGCGAGATCGCCTCCCTCCTTCTCATCGAGCGGGTCAGGCAGAAATGCGGCTTCGCGACCGAGGCGCCGACTCTGCACATGTCCTTCACCGGCAATCCCGGCACCGGCAAGACGACGGTTGCCCTCCGCATGGCGAACATTCTCAAGGCTCTGGGATTCGTCAGGCAGGGCCAGCTGATTTCGGTCACCCGCGATGACCTGGTCGGCCAGTATATCGGGCACACCGCGCCGAAGACGAAGGAGATCCTCAAGAAGGCGATCGGCGGCGTGCTGTTCATCGACGAGGCCTATTACCTCTACCGCCCCGACAACGAGCGGGACTACGGGCAGGAGGCGATCGAGATTCTCCTGCAGGTAATGGAGAACCAGCGCGAGGACCTCGTCGTGATCCTCGCCGGCTATGCCGACCGGATGGAGAATTTCTTCACCCTCAATCCCGGTTTCCGCTCGCGCATCGCCCACCACATCGATTTTCCCGATTACGAGAACGACGAGCTGCTGGCGATCAGCGACACGATGCTGGCCCGCCAGCATTACCGCTTCTCGCCGGAGGCCCGCGCCGTCATGGACCGCTACATCGCCCGGCGTCGCACGCAGCCCTATTTCTCCAACGCCCGCTCGGTGCGCAACGCGCTCGATCGCGCGCGCCTGCGCCAGGCGAACCGGCTGATGACGGCGACCTCGCCCATCCCGAAAGACGCGCTGACGATCATCGAACCCGACGATCTGCTGGCCAGCCGCGTCTTCCGCGCGGAGGAAAAAGCCGATGCCGGCGCCTGACAGGTTGCTGATCGCGCCGTCGATCCTCTCGGCCGATTTCGCCACCCTCGGCGCGGAGGCGCGGGCCGTCATCGAGGCCGGGGCCGACTGGGTGCATATCGACGTGATGGACGGGCATTTCGTCCCCAACCTCACCTTCGGCCCCCCGGTCATCGGCGCCGTGCGCAAGCACGTCGATGCCGTGTTCGATGTCCATCTGATGATCGCGCCGGTCGATCCCTTCATCGATGCCTTCGTCGAGGCCGGCGCCGACATCATCACCGTCCATGCCGAAGCCTGCCCGCATCTCGACCGCACCGTGCAGTCCATCCGCGCGCGCGGCTGCCGGGCCGGCGTCGCGCTCTGCCCGGCCACGCCGGAAGCGGCGCTGTCCTACGTGCTCGACGCGGTCGACCTCGTGCTGGTGATGACGGTCAATCCCGGCTTCGGCGGCCAGACCTTCCTGCGATCGCAACTGCCGAAGATCCGCCGGATCCGCGAGATGATCGCGGGGCGCGACATCCGCCTCGAACTCGATGGCGGCATCACGCCGGAGACCGCGCCGGATGCCGTGGCGGCGGGGGCGGATGTGCTGGTCGCCGGCTCCTCGGTCTTTCGCGGCGGCAGGGCGGCCTATGCGGCGAATATCGCGGCGCTGCGGGCAGGGGGGATGGCCCTTGCCTGACGCCGCCGCGCCTCACACCGCCGCGCGGAAGCGAACCTCCATCGCCTCGTCGCCGAGGCGAAGCCGGCTGACGCGCGCCGGCGATTCGGCGATCGCGATCCCGCCGCGAATCACCGCGCGCCGCGCGGCGCGAGTGCGGATCGCCTCGATCGGATCGCCGGCATCGAGCAGCACCAGATCGCCCCGGCATCCGGGGGCGATGCCGTAACCCTCCAGCCCCACCGCCCGCGCCGCGTTTACCGTAACGGCATCGAAACAGGAACGCATCGCGTCCACGCCGGTCATCTGCGCGACGTGAAGTCCCATCGATGCCACCTCCAGCATGTCGTGCGTGCCGAGCGGATACCACGGGTCCATCACGCAATCATGCCCGAAGGCGACATTCACCCCCGCCGCCATCAGCTCCGGCACGCGCGTCATGCCCCGCCGCTTCGGATAGGTGTCGTGCCGTCCCTGCAACGTGATATTGATCAGCGGATTGGCGATGGCGGAAACCCCGGCCTCGGCGATCAGCGGAATGAGTTTGCTCGCGTAATAATTATCCATCGAGTGCATCGAGGTGAGGTGCGATCCGGCAACGCGCCCCTGCATCCCGTGCCGCACGGTCTCCGCCGCCAGCGTCTCGATATGGCGCGACAGCGGATCGTCGCTCTCGTCGCAATGCATGTCGACCATCTTCCCGGCCTCGGCGGCGATGGCCATCAGCTGGCGCACGCTCTCCGCCCCGTCCGCCATGGTCCGCTCGAAATGCGGAATCCCGCCGATCACGTCGATCCCCATGGCCATCGCGCGGCGCAGGTTTTCGGCCGAGCGCGGATAGCGCAGCCAGCCATCCTGCGGAAAGGCGACGAGCTGGATGGTGATCCACGGCGCCATCTCCGCCCGCAGCGCCGTCAGCGCCTCCACGGCGAGCAGCCGGTCGTCGCAGATATCGACATGCGAGCGGATCGCCCCGATCCCCTGCGCGATCGACCAGGTGCAAAGCCGCTTCGCCCGCGCATGGATCGCCTCCACGGTCAGGTCCGGCTTCAGCTCACCCCAGAGCGCGATGCCCTCCAGCAGCGTGCCGCTCCGGTTCAGCCGCGGCAGGCCGAGCGACAGCGCCGAATCCAGATGCAGATGCGAATCGACGAAGGGTGGTGCGACCAGATCCCCTGCCGCGTCGATCACCTCCGCCGCGGCCCCCTCCGGAATGCCGGGCTCAACGGCTTCGATCACGCCGCCGCGGATCAGGATGTCCATCCCGCGCCGCCCATCCGGCAGCGCCGCGTTGCGGATGAGCAGATCGCCCGTCACGGGAACAGTCTCGTCGCCGTCCATGCGTCGCCGGTGCGGGTGAACACCGCGCGGTCGTGCAGGCGGAAGTCCCGGTCCTGCCAGAACTCGATCGAATCGGGCATCACATGCCAGCCGGACCAATGCGGCGGGCGCGGGATCGGCCCGTCGCCATACCGCGCGGTCACCTCTTCGAGCCGCCGTTCGAGTTCGGCCCGCTCGCCCAGCGGGCGCGACTGGTCCGAGGCCCAGGCCCCGAGCCGCGAAATCCGCGGCCGGCTGTCGAAATAGGCATCGGCCTCATCGTCCGAAACCGCGCGGCACCGCCCCTCGATGCGGATCTGCCGGCGCAGCGACTTCCAGTGGAACAGCAGCGACACGTCCGGATTCGCGCGGATCTCGAGCGATTTCCGGCTTTCCAGGTTTGTATAGAAAACAAAACCCGCCTCGTCCCATGATTTCAGCAACACGATCCGCGCCGATGGCCGGCCCTCCGGTGTCGCC
>JAJZFF010000186.1:0-1763 GCA_021805485.1 Pseudomonadota bacterium | reverse complement strand
CATTCGGTTCCGCCGCCTCGGCGTCCTGCATCCAGGCGGCGAAAAGCCGGAACGGATCGGCACTGATATCGATCATCGGTTGCTCTCTCTTCCGTGTCGCAATATTTGATAGTCCAAGCCGCCGCACGCCACCACCCCGGCACGGCCGGTCGAGACACGACAGACTGGAGCCCCCGACATGCAGGAATCCGCACAGACCTACCCGCTGACCGGCACGCTGATGCGTGGCAAGCGGGGCGTCATAATGGGGGTTGCGAACAACCGCTCGATCGCCTGGGCCATCGCCCAGGCGGTGGCCGCGCAGGGCGGCGAACTCGCCTTCACCTACCAGGGCGACGCGCTGGAAAAGCGCATCCGCCCGCTGGCCGAAAGCGTGCAGTCCGACCTTGTCATCCCCTGCGACGTCACCGATGACGCGGCACTCGACGACGCCTTCGCCGCCGTCGCCGACCGCTGGGGCGAGATCGATTTCCTCGTCCACGCGATCGGCTTCGCCGACAAGCAGTTCCTGCGCGGCCGCTATGCCGACACGCCGCGCGCCGCCTTCCTCCAGGCGATGGACATTTCCTGCTTCTCCTTCACCGCGGCGGCGCAGCGCGCCTCGGCGCTGATGAAGCGCGGCGGCGCGATGGTCACGCTGACCTATCTCGGCGCCGAACGCGTCACCCCGCACTACAACGTGATGGGTGTTGCCAAGGCGGCGCTGGAAGCCTCGGTGCGCTACCTCGCGGCCGATCTCGGGCGCGACGCGATCCGGGTGAACGGCCTGTCCGCCGGCCCGATCAAGACGCTGGCCGCCTCCGGCATCGGCGATTTCAGCTACATCCTGAAATGGAACCAGCTCAACGCGCCGCTCGAGCGCAACGTGGCGCTCGAGGAAGTCGGCGCCTCCGGGCTCTATCTGCTGTCCGACCTCTCGCGCGGCGTGACCGGCGAGATCCATCACGTCGATTGCGGCTATCATATCGTCGGCATGAAAAACCCGATGGCGCCGGATATCGACGCCGTCGAGTAATCCCCCGCGCCGGGCGGGGTTTCAGATCGGCCCCGCGCCGGGCGGGGTCTCAGATTGGCTTGTGCGCCCGGTCGATCAGCCGCTTCAGCAGGCCGGGTTTCTTCTCCGGCTGCGCCGCCGCGGCCGAGGCCGCCTCGGCGGCGCGGCGTTCCTTGGTCTTCAGCCAGTCCTCAAGGCTCATATTGGCCTTGGCGGCGCGCTTGCGTTCGTAGTCGAGCTGGGCATCGGTCATCTTGCGGGTCATGCGCGCGCCTGTGCCAGAACAAGCCGCCGGTATCAAGCGCCCTTTCACCCGCCGGCGCCGAAGCGCCGCAGCATCCCCCGCTCGAAGGCGCCGAGCGCCGCATAGATCACGATTCCGGTCAGCGCGAGCAAGGTGAGGGCGGCGAACATGCGCGGTATCTCCAGTCGGTAGCCCGACTCCAGGATTCGCCCGGCCAGCCCGCCGGCAAACCCGCCCGAACTCGCGACGAACTCCGCCACCACCGCGCCCACCAGCGCCAGCGTGCCGGCAATCCGCAGCCCGGCGAGGAAGAAGGGCAGGGCGGAAGGTAGCCGCAGCAGCGCCAGCGTCTGCCATCGGCTCGCCCCGTTCAGCCGGAACAGGTCGGCCAGCTCCGGCGGCGTCGCCGCCAGCCCCGCCGCGGTGTTCGACAGCACCGGAAAGAACGCGACGATGGTGGCGCACACCACCATGGCGGCGAATTGCTGATGCACCCAGATGATGATCAGCGGCGCGATGGCGACC
>JAJZFF010000539.1 GCA_021805485.1 Pseudomonadota bacterium | reverse complement strand
CCCTTCTCAAGCAGGTCACGAAGGGCGATCTTGTCATTGGTCATCGTGGGGGTCTCCCGGTCAGAGTTGCTGTTCGCAACCCAACCCTACCCAAAATCCCCGCGATGGCCGCCAATCAGCCCACCGACCTCAGACTCTCAACAGTCACGTCGGCAGGCTGATCACCGGCCTCCTACACCACCACAAGGGACACGACCCCATCGCGGCCGTCTACAACGTGAACCGCTACCTCGCCGAGCGGAAGATCATGCTTCAGTGCTGGGCTGATATTCTCGACGCCTGGGCGAAGGGCGAATCCGCGAAAGACCTGATCGCCGACGCGAAGCGACGTGCCGCCGAGGTCCACGACGACGAATTGGACGACGATCTCTGAACTACGTGCGGCTTGCGTCCATTCTGTTGTCCCGCTCCCGGCCCTGAGTTGTTGTCGTTGGTGGCAGCAAGCCGGCAAGATCGGCAATCCAGCGGTCGATGTCGGATTCGTGCCAGCCCGCACCATTGACGCTGATCCTCATCTGAGCAGGGAACGTCCCCTCGGCGATCTTGCGGTAGATGGTGGACCGAGACAGGCCGGTGCGGGCGAGAACGGTTTTCATGCGGACGATACGGTCTGCTACGAGCATGGTTGCGCTGCCTCCTGCTGGGTGCTTCTGACATCACAGCGACCAGACAGAGCGATGATTTGTTGTTGTGCAATAGGTATTTAGTGGCCGTAGTAGTGTGGCGTGGAGGCGGCGGAAAATAGGATAGTTCTACAGTCCGATACTCCGGCCTCTGCCTAGGTCGATGCCGTGGCTGAACGCGAGTTCCCGACCGAGGCTTCGGCCCGAGTCGATCCCGATACCAAGGTCTCGCTTGCGGCCTTCGAGGATGGATTCAAACTGCGAATTCGGCACGAACGCCGGCACAGGCCCGTCCTGAATGAGCGCCAAGTACCCTTCGCGGGCGTGCCGACGCCAGCCCCAGATCTGCTGCGGACAAAGCGCCCAGCGCCGCGCAACCTCCGTCACCGTCGCTCCCGCCCGAAGCGTCTCGGCAACAATCCGTGCCTTCTCCTCGTCAGACCACCGCCGTCGCCGGCCCGGGCCAGTCAAAACCTCAATCCGCCGAAACCCCGCCCTCGCGTCGTCGTTAATTACGTCCATAGAGACCGCTCGATGCCCAAACTCCGCACCGATCCGGCAAAAATCACCCCGTCACCGGAAGAAGGGTTCCAGCATTCCCCTTACGCTAATCCCAACCGGAGGAAATTACCCGGGCAGGTCAGATGGCTTTCGAGGTACGAAATGAAACCGGCGGCGATCGAGTGAAGAATTAATTATATTCGCTACGCATGCTGCGTCCGCCGCTGGCACGGGTGCCGGCTGATAACTAAAAGTTGATTACGTGCCGTCGCAACCCGGAACCGCAGAGGGGGGCGGTGCGGCGCTTTACTATTCCACCGCCATCCCGACTGACCGGCGAGATGCGTCCGGATCAATCGGATTGCCGCAGACCTCGGAGTGCCACCGCATGATCCGCCGCCTGACGTTCTGCCTCCCTTTGCTCGGCGCCTTCGCACCGGCTGCCCTAGCCCAGGTTGTGCCTGCCGCATCTATCGTGCGGGTACCACAAGTTAACGTCGTCGCCACAACCCCGCTACCCGGCTCGGCGATCGGGCGCGACAAGCTGCCCCAGGCCACCCACGTGCTCGGCTCGACACAGATCGACCGCACTGGGATTCCAAGCCTGACCGACGCGATCCTGACCGCGGTGCCCAGCGCCTCGATCAGCGATGTCGACGGCAATCCGTTCCAGCCGGACATCAACTTCCACGGCTTCACCGCCTCGCCGGTCACCGGCACGGCCGAGGGCGTCGCCGTCTATCTCGATGGCATGCGCTTCAACGACCCGTTCGGCGACACCGTGAACTGGGACCTGATCCCGCCCGAGGCGATCCGCAGCGCGAGCCTCCAGCCGGCCAACCCCGCATTCGGGCTGAATGCGCTCGGCGGCGCGCTCGATGTCACGCTCAAGAACGGCTTCACCGCGCCGGGGGGCGAGGTTTCGGTCTATGGCGGCTCCTACGGGCGCGTTGGCGGCAGCCTGCAATATGGCGTGCATCGCGCCGGCACCGCCGCCTATCTCGCCGCCGACGTCGTCCATGATGCAGGCTTCCGCCAGACCCAGGCCTCCCGCCTCTCTCGGGTCTATGCCGATCTTGGCTGGCGCAACGCGCGCGCCGAGTTGCATCTCGGCGTCATCGCCGCCGACAACGCGATCGGCAATCCCGGCGCAACGCCGGTGCAGGCGCTGAATTACGACATCGCCAGCATCTTCTCCGGCCCCAACACCGTCTACAACAAATACATCGCCGCCCGCGCCACCGCGCGCTACGCGCTCAATGGCGATACCGCGCTCGACGCGCTGGCCTATTTCGCCGACCTCTCGCAGCGCCTGCCGAACGGCGTGACCCAGGAACTCGCCGCCTGCCCCGGCCAGCCCGGCATCCTCTGCAACGCCGGCACGAGCGACGTGGTGACGACTCGCGGCGGCGCGGCGGTGCCCGACTTCCTCAATGGCGGGATCTATTCCGGCCTCGTCAACGAGGGCATCGACCAGCAGGGCTATGGCGCCTCGGTCCAGCTCATCAACGACAGCCGGCTGCTGCGCCACCCCAACCACCTGACGATCGGCGCGAGCTTCGATGGCTCCAACACGATGTTCAACGCCTTCACCCAGATCGGCGGGATCACGCCGGTGACGCATCTCTTCATCGGCCCGGGTGTGACGGTCGACCAGCCGGCCGATGCCGTGAACCCGGTGCAGGTAGCGACGACGACGCGCTATTTCGGCCTGTTCTTCAACGACGTGTTCACCCTCGCCCCGCGGCTCGACCTCACCCTCGCCGGGCGCTTCAACAATGCCGAGATCGACCTCGCGGACAAGCTCGGCGGCCCGGTTTCGGGTCATCACGCCTATGACCGGTTCAATCCGCAGATCGGCCTGACCTGGCACGCGCTGAAGACGCTCGACCTCTATGGCAGCGTCGACGAAACCAACCGCAACCCGACGCCGACCGAACTCTCCTGCGCCAGCGCGGCCAACCCGTGCTCGCTGCTCAACTTCTTCGTCGGCGATCCGAGCCTGAAACAGGTCGTCGCCCAGACCTTCGAATTCGGCGCCCGCGGCCATCTCCCCCGCTTCGCCGGCGGCGCGTTGCGCTGGAATGTCGACCTGTTCCGCACCGATGTGCATGACGACATCATCTACCAGTCGACCCTCTACAACCCGAACCTGCAATTCTACACCAACAGCGGCACCACACGCCGCCAGGGGATCGAGGCGGACCTCGCCTATGCCGGCCCCCGGCTCGGCCTACGGCTCGGCTTCGCGCATATCGACGCGACGTTCCAGAACGCGCTGACGCTGAACAGCCCCTCCAACCCCGCCGCCGATGCCAATGGCCAGATCCATATCGTCCCCGGCGACCGCATCCCCGGCATCCCGGCCAATCGCGGCACGATCGACCTTTCATACAAGCTCACCGAGCGGCTGCTGCTCGGCACCACCGCGGTCCTGCAATCGAGCCAGTACCGCTTCGGCGACGAGGCGAACCTGACGAAACCCGTTGGCGGCTACGCGGTATTCAACGTCTATGCCTCCTACAAGCTCACCCCGCGGCTCACCGTCTTCGCCATGGTCGATAACGTGACCAACCGGTCGTATCAGACCTACGGCGGGTTCGGCCCGGTCGCCGACGTGCCGTGGAATTTCGTCCCCGGAGGCGTGACCGATCCGCGTACCGCCAATCCCGGCCGCCCGATCGCCGGCTATGGAGGGGTCAAGATGACGTTCTGATCCGGCCCGCTCCGCAGCACGCAGCGCCCCGTTCCGGTCGGCAGCGACCGGAACGGGGCTTTTGCTGTCCGTCACCCCGCCTGCCGCCATCCGCCGAAGAGCGGCGCCGCCGATGCGCCGCGCCATCCCTTCATCCACGAGAAAACCGGCCGGATGATATCCATCCGGCCGGCTCCGCGCATCGCGCGGTCAGGGTGGCGGCGGTGTGGCCGCCACCCCGGTATCCATCAGGCGTTACCGCGAATAGTCGCGGCCGTTGCGCTCGGTCGGATAGGGCTTGCCGGGCATCATGCCCTCCCAGAGGATATGGTCGTAGGCGACGGCAGGGATGGCGTCTTCCTTGCGCCAGTCATACCCCTTGGTCTTCTTCGCCCACCAGGCGGCGTTGTGCAGCGGTTGCCACTCCGGCTCGTCCTGCGTCTGCGCCTTGATCGGCAGCGTCGTCGCGCTCAGCGGCTGCGGCACGGCGGCGTTGAAGGTCCACTTCCGGTCGTCGCGGCTGAAGACCGCCGTCATCGGCCGTTCATAGGCGTCGTTCAGCGTCATCGGCCCGATGCCGAGAATGTCCTCCATCGTGCGGATCATGTTCACCGTGCTGTAGCGCGCCGAAACCACGGCATGATGGCGCACATAGGGCCCGACCACGAAGGCCTCGCTGCGATGCCCGTCGACATGATCCGGCCCGTCCTGCGCGTCGTCCTCGACGATGAAGATCAGGGTCGATGAGGCATAGGGCGAATGCGCGACGGTCTGGATCAGCTTGCCCACCGCATAGTCGTTGTCGGCAATCTGCAGGCCCGGCGTGTTCACGCCGTTCTGCGCGGTGGTGAAGTTGCCGGTGTGGTCGTGCATCAGCCGCACCAGTTCGAGCGAGGGCAGGTCGTGGTGCCGCACATAGTTGGTGAACTCGCGGCTCCATTCCTGCTCGCGGTAGTAATCGGCGATCGTGTTGTCGAACCCGCGGAAATACGGATCGGTAAAGGGCGCGAGGTCGGGGTTGGTCGCATAGGCGACCTTGATCTTCTGGGCGTAGGCGTCGTTGATCTCGGGGATGCCGTATTTCGCCAGCGCGCCCGAGAGGTTGTAGCGGCCGAGATCGATGAAGAAGCCGTAGTTGCGGATGCTCAGCCCCGCGCGCAGCGCCGCATCCCACAGATAGCCCCGCTGCACCTGGCCGTGCGGCCCATCCGGCGCGGCGACGTTGCCGGTGCCGGGCAGCAGGTTGGGATCGTCCGGATAGAGCGGGTTGGCCGCCTTGCGGCCGGCGAGCGATGCGATGCCGACATTGACGTTCCGGTTGGTGCCCTCCCAGTCATACGACAGGCCGCGCCCGGCATAGTTCACCGGCAGCGCCTTGGTGCCGTAATCGGACTCGCGGGCCGAGGTGCTCCAGGGCCAGCCATTGCCGCTCACCTCGGCGGTATCGTAGAAATTGTCGAGATCGACGAAGTTCCACGCGACGCGATGCACGTTCGGCGTATAGGTCTTGCCGAACTCCGCCAGCGCCGGATCGCCATTGCCCTCGCCGAGATCGCCGAGGATCTGGTCATAGGTGCGGTTCTCGCGGATGATGTAGATGATGTGCTTGATGTGGCGGTGCAGGAACGCCATCATCGAGCGGTCGCGCGCGCTCTCGTGGAACGAGAAATGGTTGTTGTGCGCAACGAGCCGCGTCAGCTCCTCCATCTCCTCGGTCGCCGGCACCGGCATCGTCAGGAAGCCGGCCTTGGAGAGCTGGAGGATATACTGGTTATAGTGCTGCAGCGGCGTGCAACTCGCCGGCACGTCGACCGCCAGCTTCTCGTTGCACGGATTGGGCCCCGGCATGCTCTTGCCGTTGACCACGTAGAGCATCTTGCCATCGGGGCTGACGCTGACGCTGTTCGGATAATACCCGGTCGGCAGCAGGCCGATGACTTCCGGCTTCGCCGTGTTGAGCGCGATCACCGCGACCGAGTTGGTGCCGCCATTGGTCACGTAGAGCCGCGTGCCGTCCCGCGACAAGGCGAGCGAGTTCGGCGCGGTGCCGTGGAAATATTTCGGCATGCCCACATAAGACGACGGCGCGGTGGTGCGGATCGTGTCCACCACCGTGTTGGACGCGGTGGCAATCACCTCCACATCCGCCTCGTTATCGCACGCGACGTAGAGATACTTGCCGTCTTCACTCAGCACCATCCGGTTCG
>JAJZFF010000431.1 GCA_021805485.1 Pseudomonadota bacterium | reverse complement strand
GGAGCAGGCGCGGCAGCGGCAGCTCGGGGGTGGCGGCATTGGCGAAGGGCAGCCAGCTCGCATCGAGCCGCATCCAGAACGGCGCCGCCCCGCCGGTGCGCCGGCGCTTCACCGCCGCAACTCCAGCGCTTGGGAGATGTAGAACCCGGTGCTGATCCGCCGCGTGCGCCCCGCTTCGAGGCGGGCGAGCGCCGGGCTGAGGCCGATCGCGTCGCGCAGCGCGCCCTCGGGCTGCGGCACGATGCCCGGCGCGCGGTCGCCGCGCGGAAACCAGCTGCCGGCGAGGTGCATGATCGCGAGCAGCGCGGTGCGGGGGGCGAAGGTGAAGAGCAGCGAGCGGTCGGTGCGGGCGGCGAGCCGGCCCAGGGCCGCGATCACGTCCGCCCTGTCGTAATGGATCAGGGAATCCATCGCGACGACATGGTCGAACCTGCCGTGTTCGGCGCCCAGCATGTCGCCGCTGACGAAGTCGATCCGCGTGGCGGCGGGGTCGGACGCGGCGCGCTGGCGGGCGAGATCGACCAGCTGCGGCGAGAGATCGACCGCGACCACCTCGGCACCGCGCCGCGCCGCCGCGAGGGCGAGCGCGCCGGTGCCGCAGCCGGCATCGAGCAGGCGGAGGCCGGAGAGATCGGCCGGCAGCATGTCGAGCAGGGTGGCGCGCATCGCGTCGCGCCCGGCGCGGACGGTGGCGCGCACGCCGCTGACCGGCGCGTCGGACGTCAGCCGCGCCCAGTTCGCCAGCGCGGTGCGGTCGAAATAGGTTTCGATCTCGCCGCGGCGGCGGTGGTAGCGGTCGGCGGTGGCGGCGTCCGGCGTCATCACTCGAATCCCAGCAGGTCGAAGATCTCGCGGTCGCGCAGCGGGACCGCATCGAGCGGCTCGACGCCGGCCCAGAGCGAGGCGGCGAGATCGAGATAGGCGGTGCGCACGGCGTCGAGCTCCGGTGCGTCCTCCATTTCGAAGACGACGGATTTCTTCAGCCGGCTGCGGCGGATGGCGTCGAGATCGGGGAACCGGGCGAGGGTGGAGAGGCCGGTGGCCTCGTTGTATTTCGCGAGCTGGTCGACCGCGGCGCTGCGGTTGGCGATGACGCCGCCGAGCCGCACGCCGTAGTTGCGCGCCTTCGCGCCGATCGCGGCGACGATGCGGTTCATCGCGAAGATGCTGTCGAAATCGTTCGCCGTGACGATCAGCGCGCGGTCGGCGTGTTGCAGCGGGGCGGCGAAACCGCCGCAGACGACATCGCCCAGCACGTCGAAGATGACGACGTCCGACTCCTCGAGGAGATGATGTTCCTTGAGCAGCTTGACCGTCTGCCCGACGACGTAGCCGCCGCAGCCGGTGCCGGCCGGCGGGCCGCCGGCCTCGACGCATTGCACGCCGGCGAAGCCCTCGTAGACGAAATCCTCGACGCGGAGTTCCTCGGGGTGGAAATCGACACCTTCCAGCGCGTCGATCACGGTGGGGACGAGGCGCTTGGTGAGGGTGAAGGTGGAATCGTGCTTGGGGTCGCAGCCGATCTGCAGCACGCGGCGGCCCTGCAGGGCGAAGGCGGCGGAGAGGTTGGAGGAGGTCGTGCTCTTGCCGATGCCGCCCTTGCCGTAGATGGCGAAGACCTTCGCCCCGTCGATCCGCAGCGCGGGATCGAGGGCGACCTGCACGCTGCCCTCGCCGTCGCCGCAGCCGGTGGCGCAGCGCGCGGCGGCGGGAAACGCGCCGGCTTGGGGGCTGATGTCGTTCATGCGGCTTGCTCCATGTCGAGACCTTCGAGACGGTCTTCCAGTTCGGCGCCGGCGCGGCGCAGCGCATCGAGCATCGCCTCGTCCGGGCTCCAGTAGTGGCGCTCGTGCGCTTCGAGCAGGCGGTTGGCGATGCGGACCGAGGCCACCGGGTTCAGCTCGGCGAGGCGGCGGCGCATTTCGGGGTCGAGCATGAAGACGCTGCCGATCTCGCGGTAGATCCAGGGATCGACCTGGCCGGTGGTCGCCGACCATCCCAGCGTGTTGGTCACCGCCGCCTCGAGATGGCGCACGCCCTCGGCGCCGTGGGCGAGCATCGCCTCGAAATATTTCGGGTTCAGCGTGCGGGTGCGGGTTTCGAGCGAGACCTGCTCGGACAGGCTGCGCACGGTGCCGGCGCCGGTGGTCTGGTCGCCGATATAGACCGCGGCCTCGCTGCCGCGGGCGGCGCGGACCGCCCGGCTGATGCCGCCGAGGCCATCGAAATAGTGATCGACCGTGGTGATGCCGAGATCGAGGGATTCGAGGTTCTGATAGGCGAGATCGACGGTTTTGAGCACGCCGCCGAGCACCGCGTCGCACCGCGTCGGCCGGCCGTCGGTGCCGTAGGCGAAGCCCTTGCGGCGGAGGAAGGCATCGCCCAGCTCGTCCTCGGTCTGCCAGGTGCCGGAATCGACGAGCTGGTTCACGTTCGCACCATAGGTGCCGTCGGCATTGCTGAAGACACGCAGCGCCGCCGTCTCGATCGTGCCGCCATGGGCGGCGATATGGGCGCGGGCGTGCCTGGCGACGAAGTTTTGCGTCTCCGGCTCGTCCGCCCGGGCGGCGAGCAGCAGGGCTTCGGCGAGCAGCTTCGTTTGCAGCGGCAGCAGGTCGCGGAAAATGCCGGAGAGGGTGACGATCACGTCGATCCGCGGCCGGCCCAGCTCGGCGAGCGGCACCAGCTCGGCGCCGGCGAGGCGGCCATAGGAATCGCGGCGCGGCCGGGCGCCGACGAGGCAGAGCGCCTGGGCGATCGGGCCGCCTTCGGATTTCAGGTTGTCCGACCCCCAGAGCAGCATCGCCACGGTTTCGGGCAGCCGGCCGCAATCGGCCATGTGGCGGGCGAGCAGGCGGTCGGCCTGGCGGGCGCCGTCGTCCATCGCGAAGGCGCCGGGCATGCGGAACGGATCGAACCCGTAGATGTTCCGCCCGGTGGGCAGGATTTCGGGGTTGCGCAGCAGGTCGCCGCCCGGCGCGGGGCGGATATAGCCGCCATCGAGCGCGTGGATGATGGCGGGAAGCTCGCTGTCGGCCGCGAGCAGCGCGTCGGTCTCGGCGCGGCGGGCGGGATCGGTGATCCCGGCGGCATCGAGCAGGTCGGCGCGCTGGGTGGCGCGGGGCGGATATAGCCGCCATCGAGCGCGTGGATGATGGCGGGAAGCTCGCTGTCGGCCGCGAGCAGCGCGTCGGTCTCGGCGCGGCGGGCGGGATCGGTGATCCCGGCGGCATCCAGCAGGTCGGCGCGCTGGGTGGCGCCGGGCGGCTGGCCGACGACGTGCAGGCCGACCGGGATCAGCGCGTATTCGACATCGAGCAGCGAGGCGTGCAGCCGGGCGATGGCGGCATCGGCGTCGGCCCAGGCGGGATCGGCGGGGGCGAGATCGAGCCGCGCCGCCTCGGCCTGGATCAGGGCGGCGAGGCCCTGCCGCTCTTCGGCCCCGGCCTCGGGCGGCAGGGCGCGCCAGCGGAAGACCGAGGCCTTCAGATCGGCGAGGCCGCGATAGAGCCCGGCCTCGGTGACCGGCGGGGTGAGGTGGCTGATCAGCGTCGCGTTGGCGCGGCGTTTCGCGAGCATGCCCTCGGAGGGGTTGTTCGCCGCGTAGAGGCAGAAATTCGGCATCTCGGCGATCAGCCGGTCGGGCCAGCAGGCGGCGGACAGGCCGGCATGCTTGCCGGGCATGAATTCCAGCGCGCCGTGGGTGCCGAAATGGAGCAGCGCGTGGGCGCCGAAATCCTGCCGCAGCCAGCGGTAGAAGGCGCTGAAGGCGTGGGTCGGCGCGAAGCCGCCCTCGAAGAGCAGGCGCATCGGGTCGCCTTCATGGCCGAAGACCGGCTGGACGCCGATGAAGACGTTGCCGAAGCGGGCGCCGAGGACGAACAGCGACGCGCCGTCGGTATCGTGGCGGCCGGGAGCCGGGCCCCAGACCGCCTCGATCGCGGCGAGATGGGGTTCGGCGCGGAGATGCGCATCGCGCGGGATTTTCGCCGCGACATTGGCGGCCGCGCCATGATCCTGCGCGTTGCCGACACAGACGGCGTGGCGCAGCGCGGCGACATCGGCGGGCAGATCGACCGTGTAGCCGGCGGCGCGCAGGGCGGCGAGGGTGTTGAACAGGGATTCGAAGACGGAGAGATAGGCGGCGGTGCCGGTGGCGCCGGAATTGGGCGGGAAGTTGAAGATGACGATGCCGATGCGCCGCTCGGCGCGGGCGGTGCGGCGCAGCTCGACCAGGCGGGCGACGCGGGCGGCGAGCATGGCGGCGCGCTCGGGATGGGCCGACATCCGGCGCACGCCATCCCCGCCGTCATCCTGACCCTCGGCGCGGCCGCCATAGGTCATCGGCATGATGCCGCCATCGAGTTCGGGGAGGGCGATCATCATCGTCGCCTCGATCGGCGTCAGGCCGCGCGGGTCGGCCTCCCAGGCGGCGATGCTCTGGAATTCGAGGGCGTGGGCGGAGATGTAGGGCAGGTCGAGCCCGGCGAGGACGGCCTCCGCCGATTTCGAATCGTTGTAGGCCGGGCCGCCGACGAGGGAAAACCCGGTGAGCGAGACCAGCGCGTCGATCACCGGCGCGCCGTCCGGCGCGAGGTAGCGCGCGATGGCGGGGCGGGCGTCGAGCCCGGCGGCGAAGACCGGCAGGGTGCGGAAGCCGGCGGCCTCGAACGCCGCGATCACCCCGTCATACTGGCCGACATCGCCGGACAGGACGAGGCTGCGCAGCAGGATCAGCCCGATCGTGCCGCGGCTGCCGGCGAGGCGGGCCAGGGCGGCTGCGTCGGTCGCGATGCGGCCGGGAAGGCGCGGATGGTAGAGCCCGGTTTCGGGATAGTCGCGCGGCGGGGCGATGGCGGCCTGGCTGCGCAGGGCGGCGCGGGGGCCGGAGGCATAGCGCGCGACCAGCAGGCGGAGCAGGCCCTCGATATTGTCGGCCGAGCCGGCGAGCCAGTAGGACATGCCGAGGAAGAAATTGCGCAGGTCCTGCGCCGTGCCGGGGATGAGCCGCAGCAGGCGGGGCAGCCGGCGGAGCATGCGCAGCTGTGATTCGGCCGCCGAGACCTCCTTGCCGCCGCGCTTGCGCAGCGAGCGGAGGAATTCCAGCGCCGGATTCTTCTGCCGGCTCATGTCCAGCCGGCCGAGCCTGGTCAGGTTCACGATCTCGGCGGCGGAGAGGATGCAGAGCATGGCATCGCAATTCGTCCGTCTTGCTTCGAGATGCGGGCGGACGAGGCGGATGTGATCGTCGAGGAAGAGCATGGTCGCGATCACGATGTCCGCCGTCTCGATCGCGCGCACGCAGGCGGCGAGGGATGCGGGGTCGGTGGCGAAGCGCTCGGCGGTGTGCAGTTCGAGGATCAGGCCGGGATGGTCGGCGGCGAGGGCGGCGCGCGCGGCGGCGATGACCCCGCTCAGATGGGAATCCATCGTCACGATGGCGATGCGCAGGGGCGTCGCCTCAGGCGGAGAAATGGGCCTTGGCGTCATAGATCGTCTCGATGGTGATCGGGTTCAGGCCGCGCTCGCGGGCGAAAATCTCGGTGTTGCGCCGCGCCTTGCCGCGGACGAAGAAGGGGATCTTGCGCAGCTCTGCCTCGGCATCGTCGCGCCAGACAGGCGCGCTGGCCAGTGCGTCGGCCAGTGCGCCGGCGGGGGCGTTCGCGGGCGATGCGGGTTCGGGCGGTGTGGTGGCGTGCGGGCCGAGATGGGAGGGGGCGGCGGTGTCGTTGAATTCGAAATCGTCGCGGAACATGCCGAGGAGATGTTCCTCGAGCCCCATCATCAGCGGGTGGATCAGGGTGTCGAACAGCACGTTTGCACCCTCGAACCCGGCGAAGGGCGCGTGGCGGGCGGGGAAATCCTGGACATGCGCGGGGGCCGAGATCACCGCGCAGGGAATGCCGAGGCGCTTGGCGATGTGGCGTTCCATCTGGGTGCCGAGGACCAGCTCGGGCTGCGCCGCGGCGATGGCGGCCTCGACGGCGAGATAATCGTCGCTGATCAGCGCCTCGATCCCGTGGGAC
>JAJZFF010000114.1 GCA_021805485.1 Pseudomonadota bacterium | reverse complement strand
ACCATCGTCGATGGCTCCGGCAACGCCCTGCTCGACACCAATGGCCAGCCGCTCCAGGTCGGCACCGCCGACGCCCACATCGCCGTCGCCGCGGACGGAACCCTCAGCACCGAGAACGGCCAGATCGGCAAGATCGGCATCGTTCAGCCGCAGGATCCGCTGCGGCTGACCGCGGAGGGCAACCACCTGTTCAACACCACGAGCCCGACCGACCCGGTCAGCGGAACGCGCCTGGTCCAGGGTGCGATCGAGCAGAGCAATGTCGAGCCCGTCACCGAGATGACCCGTCTGCTGACCATGCAGCGTCAGTTCCAGGCCGCGGCCGATTTGGCGCAGGAGGAGTTCACGCGCCAGCAATCGGCGATCGACCAGATCAAGCCGCCGATCGTTTGATCCATATTAGAAATAAGGAAAGGCGCTCGAAATGCGTTCGATGGATATCGCCGGCACCGGCATGCAGGCCCAGCAGACGAATATCGAAGTCATCGCCAACAACATAGCCAACATGACGACAACCGCCTTCAAGCGCCGCCGGCCCGAGTTTCAGGATCTGATCTACCAGAATCTGCGCGTCGTCGGCTCCAACAGCTCCGATACCGGCACGATCGTGCCCTCCGGCACCGAGGTCGGTCTCGGCGTGCAGACCGCGGCGATCTACCCGATCCTCGAGCAGGGCAATCTGCAGCAGACCAACAACACGCTCGACCTCGCAGTGCAGGGCAACGGCTATTTCCAGGTGACGCTGCCCTCTGGCGAGATCGCCTATACGCGCGACGGGACCTTCTCGCTCTCGCCCACCGGCCAGATCGTCACCGCGGACGGCTACGTCGTCGCGCCCGGCATGACCGTGCCGCAGAACGCCACCAGCGTCGCCATCAACGCCCAGGGCCAGGTGCAGGTGACGATCCCCGGCCAGGTGCAGCCACAGCTCATCGGGCAGATGCAGCTCGCCACCTTCGCCAACCCCGCGGGCCTGTCTCCGCAGGGCGGCAACTTCTTCCTGGCCACAGCGGCCTCGGGCAACCCGATCCAGGGACTGCCGGGCTCGCCCGGCTTCGGCACGGTGATGCAAGGCTTCGTCGAGACGTCCAACGTCAACGTCGTGACCGAGATCACGAATCTGATCACCGCCCAGCGCGCCTATGAAATGAACAGCCGCGTCATCGGCGTCTCCGACCAGGTCTTCGCCACCCTGACCAATCCTAATCTGTGAGGAGCCGGCTGATGCCCCCGCGCCACCTCGCCACGCTGCTGCTGTCGACCACACTCGCCGCCGGCGTGCTCACCGATGCCGCCGCCGCCAGCCTGCGTTCGGTGGCCCAGCTCGCCGGCCCGCAGGTCCGGCTCGCCGATCTGTTCGACGATGCCGGCGCCGAAGCCGAACGCGTGCTGGGCCCGAGCCCACCACCGGGTGGGCGGCTGGTCGTCGGCGCCGCGCAACTGGCCGCCATCGCCCGCCAGTTCCACGTCGACTGGGCGCCGACGACGCAGACCGAGCGCATCGTGCTCGAGCGGCCGGGGCGGACCGTGCCGAAGGAAGCCATCCTCGGGGCACTGCGGACCGCCCTCGCCGGTGCGGGCTGTGCCACCGACTGCGCGGTGGACCTGCCGCTGACGCCGCGGCTCATCGTTACCCCGGACACGGACGCGGCGCCGGCCGTCGAGCAGCTCGACTACGATGCGGCGGCGGGCCGCTTCGCCGCGGTTCTCAGCGTCACCGCCAACGGCGAGGCGCCGCAGCGGGCCAGGGTGAGTGGGCGCGCCGCACCGACCGTCACGGTGCCGGTGCTGGCGCGCCGGCTCTGGCCGGGCGCCGTGATCTCCGCCGCCGATGTCCAGATGGCCCGGGTGCGGGCCACCCAGATCGGGACCGAAACCGCCCAGGCGCCCGAGCAGGTCGTCGGGCGGTCGCTCAGGCATGTGGTCGTGCCCGGTCAGCCGGTCCCGCTGACCGAGCTGGTGGCGCCGGAACTGGTGCGCAAGGGCAGTATCGTCACGCTCGAACTCGATGTCGGCGGGCTGTCGATGCGCGCCGAGGGCGAGGCGCTGCAGGCCGGCGGTCTTGGCGAGCGCATCGCGGTCCTGAACCCGCTGAGCCACGCGGTGGTGCAGGCCGAGATCGTCGAGCCGGGCGGCGTGCGGGTCGTGCCGGGCAGCGTGCCCATGGTGCCGCCCCAGTCCGGCCCAAACTGGAACAGCCAGACTTGGAACAGCCAGACTTGGAATGATCGCCCGCAGGTCGCCAACCGATGAAACCGCGTGCGCACCGCACGCGCGGCGTCGTTGCCGCGCTCGCCCTGACGGCGCTCCTGCCGGGCTGCGGCGTGCTGACCAGCCTGTCCGAAGTCGGCCGCCCACCCGCGCTGACGCCAACCTCCAATCCGACCACCGACCCGAACTGGCGGCCGATCACCATGCCCATGCCGGCGCCGAGCGCGCCGCCACAGCCGCAGGCCAACTCGCTCTGGCGGCCGGGAGCCCGCGCGTTCTTCAAGGACCAGCGCGCGGCCCGCGTCGGCGACATCGTCACCATCCAGGTCAACATGACCCACGCCGCGACGATGAACGACAACACCATGCAGCAGCGAACCGCCGCCGAGACCATGGGCATGCCGAACATGTTCGGACTGGAGACGATCCTGCCGAAAATCCTCGCCGGCGCGAACCCGGCCGCGCTCGCCGGCGTCAGCAGCGGCAGCAACCTCACCACCATCGGCCAGATCCAGCGCAACGAGAACGTCACCGTGCAGCTCGCCGGGACCATCACGCAGGTGCTGCCGAACGGCAATCTCGTGGTCGCCGCGCGGCAGGAGATGCGTGTGAACGACGAGCTGCGCCAGCTCATGGTCACGGGCGTCATCCGCCCCGAGGATATCCGCAGTGACAACACGGTGATGGATGACCGCATCGCGGAGGCGCGCATCATCTATGGCGGGCGCGGCCAGCTCACCGAGGTCAATGTGCCGCGCTGGGGCGATCAGATGCTGCAGGCGATCCTGCCGTTCTGATCGGTCTCGCCGTGGACCTGCGCGCGCCGCCACCCGCCAGCCCGGCGCCCATACCAGTCGGCCGAAGCTCCGCAAGAGTCGGGGCTTCGGCGCGTTGTTATCAATCGTCCCGATGCACGCGCTCCATGCGCTCGTGGCGCTCCTGCGCCTCGATCGAGAGAGTGGCAATGGGACGGGCTTCGAGTCGGCGCAGGCCGATCGGCTCGCCGGTCTCCTCGCAATAGCCATAACTGCCGGTCTCGATCCGCTGCAGCGCCTGGTCGATCTTGGTGATCAGCTTGCGGGCGCGGTCGCGGGTGCGCAGCTCCAGCGCGCGGTCGGTCTCGACGCTGGCGCGATCAGTAATGTCCGCCTCGCTGATGCCCCCCTCGGAGAGGCTCGCCAGCGTGCCATCGGCCTCGCGCAGCAGATCCGACCGCCAGCGCAGCAGGCGCCGGCGGAAATATTCGAGCTGCAGCGGATTCATGAAGGCCTCGTCCTCCGAGGGCCGATAGTCAGGCGGCAGGGTCACCATCATGTCGAACCGTCCTCCTCTCTGCCGGGCGGAGGCCGGGCAGAGACCGGTCCGCGTCGGGCCCGGGCTGCCCCGCGGCCGTGAGTTGGCCCGGCTTATAGCGGCGCCCCGGCGCCGCGCCAAGAGGCGCGCCGCCTCGCCCGCCATGTGTCAAGAGATTGACATGCAAGTCATTTCACTACGGCCGGGCCGCCCGCTTCGCGAGCTCTACCTGCGCGCGCAGTGCGATCGCACCGACCGCGGCGCGCAACGCCGGATCCGCGGCCAGCGGCGTGGCGGCGGCGAGCCCGGCGAGATGCGCGAGCGCTTCGTCCTGCCCGCCATCGGCGAGCAGGGCCCGCTGCAAGGCCGCGAGCGCTGCCAGCATCGCCTGGCCATGCCGACGCGCTTCGCGGTCGGTCACTTCCGCGTCCATCGTCTCCTGGAGCGCCAGCAGCCCGTCCAGGGCGCCGATCCCGACGCTCGCCGGTACCGGCGCGCCGGCGGCCCCGGCTTCGGTCCGGACCGTGAAGCCGCTGCCCGCGGCGCCCGCCCGCGCTCCGACCCTTGCCAGCGGCGTGGCCCCGCCAACCCGTCCGACCCCGCTCATCCTGCCCGGCTCCTTTTTCCTATTCGTCCGTGCCGCCCGGCACGTCCTGCCGACCTCGCTCCGCCGCGCGCCCCCCGGTGGAGGCCCGATTCCCGGCCGCGAACGGCGCCTGCGCGGCCGCGAGCGGATGGCACGGCTCTTGCGAACCCCCTCGCCAGGCTCACCGCGTCGGGTGAGCCGCCGGGCGCTGAGCATGGCCAGAGGGCGCACAGCGTACCGGAGAAACGTTGACGCGCCGCTACCGCGAAGGAGCAACCGTGCCCCGTCTCGTCTGTCTGCTGGTGGGACTCGTCCTCGGCCTCGCCGCGTTCGGCCCGCACGCCGCAACGGCGCAGATCCGTATCAAGGACATCACCGATGTCGAGGGCGTGCGGGAAAACCAGCTCGTCGGCTACGGGCTGGTGGTGGGGCTGAACGGCACCGGCGACAATCTGATGAACGCGCTGTTCACCCGCCAATCCCTGGTCGGCATGCTCGAGCGGCTCGGCGTCAACACCCGCGACCTCGCCGCCAGCCTGTCGACGAAAAATATCGCCGCGGTGATGGTGACGACCAACCTGCCCCCCTTCGTGCGCAACGGCGAGCATATCGACGTCACTGTCTCCAGCCTCGGCGACGCCAAGGATCTCACCGGCGGCACGCTGATGGTGACACCGCTGCTCGCGGCCGACGGCGAGGTCTATGCGGTGGCGCAAGGCGCGCTCGTCACGGGTGCCATCGTCGCCGCCGGCGCGGCGCAGAAGGTCACGCGCAACATTCCGACGACCGGGCGGATCCCGAACGGAGCGACGATCGAGCGCGAAGTGCCCTTCGAGATGGCCAGCATGAAGACGCTGCGCCTCGGCCTGCGCAATCCGGACATCACCACCGGCGAGCGGGTCGCTGCGGCCATCAACCAGGTGCTCGGCAATGGGGCGGCCTCGGTGAGCGACCTGCGCACGGTGACGGTGGACCTCACCGGCCGCCAGCCGGTGGACACGCTGGCGCGCATCGAAGACCTCACCGTGCGGCCGGACACGCCGGCGGTTGTCGTCATCGACGAGGCCACCGGCACGATCGTCATGGGCAGCAATGTGCGGGTCAGCACGGTCGCGATCGCGCAGGGCAACCTCACCATCCGCGTGACCGAGACCCCGCAGGTGAGCCAGCCCGGCCCGCTCTCCGGCGGCCAGACGGTGGTCGTGCCGCGCACCAACGTGCAGATCAACGACGGGCGGGACCACAAGCTGGCGGTGCTCGGCGCCGGAACGACGCTGCAGGATCTCGTCACCAACCTGAATTCGCTCGGCGTCGGCCCGCGCGACATGATCACCATCCTGCAAGCGATCAAGTCGGCCGGGGCGCTGCAGGCCGAGCTGAAGGTGCGCTGATGGCCGGGCAACTCCTTCCCGCGCCTGCCGCACCGACGACCCGCTTGCCGCCGGCTGCCGTTGCGCGGGCCGAAAAGACGGCGGGAGATTTCGAGGCCATGGCGATCGGCCAGATGCTGCAGCCGATGTTCGACACCGTCGATCTCTCCCATTCGCTCTTCGGCGGCGGCGACGCCGAGAAGACCTGGCAACCCATGCTGATCACGGAGATGTCCAAGATGATCGCGAGCCACGGCGGGCTGGGCATCGCCCGCCCGGTGCTGCAGGAAATGCTGCGGCTGCAGGAAGCGAAGCAGAGCGGCACCGGGGGTGCGGCCGGTGCGGCAACAATCGGTTCATCTTTTTCACCGCAATCTGCGGTCCCGATGGAGGCCCGCCAGTGACCCCCGAGCTGATCCTTGCCGCCGTGGCGCTCGCGGACACGCTCGCCGCCGAGAACGCGGCGCTGAAGGCGCTCGATCTCGGCCGGGCGGCCACGCTCGCCGAGCCCAAGGCGGGCGCACTGGAGCGGTTCCTCGCCGCCCGCGCGGCCGCCCCGGCGCAACTCGACGGGGCGCAGCGCCGCGCCGCCGAGGACGTTTCAGATCGGA
>JAJZFF010000146.1:4126-6085 GCA_021805485.1 Pseudomonadota bacterium | reverse complement strand
CCCGCTCGGCCGCCGCCGGCGCCTTCGCCGCCAGCGCCGCGCCCACCGCGGCCTCCCGCTCCGCCATCGTGCGGGTATCGAGCATCGAGGGCGGCGCCGGCACGATCCGCGCCAGCACCGTCCGTCCCGCGGTCACCGGGTCGCCCGGATCGGCGGTGATCCGGTCGAGATCCCCGGTCAGCGGCGCCTGCAGCGTGTAGACGTGGCGCACCCTGGTCTCGCCGTCATCGTCGATGGTCACGCGCAGCATGCCTCTGGCAACGGTGGCGACATCCACCGCCACCGGCCGCGGGCGGAAACTGTAGACGATCCCGGCGCCGACCGCCGCGGCCAGCACGCCCCAGATCACGATCCGCCGGACGAAGGGGCGCATGGGTTCCTACTCCCGCGTCTTCAGCACGGCGATCATGTCCAGCCGGTCGAGGTGCCGCCGCAGCCAGGCGGCGACAATCGCCGCCGTCGCGATCATGATCAGCGCCGCGGTGCCATAGGTCGACGGGTAGATCACCGGCGGCACCCGGAACAGCTCGGTCTCGAACGCCTTGCCGAAATACCAGGCGAGCAGCGTCCCCGCCCCGCAGCCGAGCGGAATGGCGATCCAGACCAGCAGCCCGATCTCGCCGAGCAGGATATAGGCCACCTCGGCGCGGCTGAAGCCGAGCACCCGCAGCGTCGCCAGTTCGCGCTCGCGCTCCGACAGCGCGATGCGGATCGCGTTGACGATCACCCCGACCGACAGCGCCGAGGCGAACCCGATGAAGAAACCAAGGAAGATGTCGATGGTCTCGCCCATCGTCCGGTGGAACGTGTCGATCGCCGCCCGGCGGAACTGGATCGCGGCAATCCCCGGCAGGGTCCGCAGCCGGGCGAGAAACGCCGCGCGCCGCGGTTCATCGAGCGTGACATGAACGCCCGAGAGCACGCTGCCATCGCCCATCCGCCGGTTGAGCGCGGCAAGGTTCATGTAGGCCGGCTTGCCGATATAGGTGTCGAACAGGCGGACGACCGGAACGGTCAGCACCGCGCGCCGCCCTTCGAGCAACTGCACGCGGACCGGATCGCCGATGCCGGCACGCAGCAGCCCCGCCAGCTGGCGCGACAGCACCAGCCCGTCCGCCGGCATGTCGATCGTCCCCTGTGCCACGTCATGCACCGGGGCGAGGCGCGCATCCGCCGGCACGCCGGTCACCGGTTCGCGCTGTTCGGCCCGGCCGCGCGCGAGCCGCGCCGGCACGATGCGGAACGGCTCCGCCGCCAGCACGCCCGGCAGATGCCGGATATCGGCAAGAACGCCGCGCGGCCGCAGGTCGGTGAAGGTGATCGTCGCGTCCTGCCGCTGGCCGCGCTCGTAATGCGTCTCGACCAGCGCGTTCACCGCGTCGGCCCATTGCAGCGCCAGGATCAGCACGCCGACCGAGAGCGCGAGCCCGGCGCTCGCCAGGAAGCCGCGCAGCGGCCAGCGCAGCAGGCGGCGGACGATCATCCGGCTCGGCCCGTCGAGGAACCGCCCCAGCGCCGCCGGCCCGAGGCGCGACCGCCGATAGACCGCCGGCGGCGCCGGCTGCATCGCGATTGCCGGCGGCAGCCGCACGGCGCGGCGCACCGCCCCCATCCCGCCGGCGAGCGAGGTGGCCAGGCTCACCGCGGCGGCGATCGCGAAACTCCGTGGCCCCGGCTGGTAGAGCAGGAACGGAAAGCGGAAGAACTCGCGATAGAGCCTGGTGTTCCAGTTGCCGAGTGCGGCGCCGAGCACCCCACCCAGCACGATGCCGCCGGCGGCGATGGCGAGCACCAGCTTCGCGTAATGCCAGCCGATCGCCCCGCCGCCATAGCCGAACGCCTTGAGCAGGCCGATCTCCCGCCGCTCGGTCGCGACCAGCCGCGCCATCACCATGTTGGTGAGAAAGGCGGCGACGCCGAGAAAGATCGCCGGCATCAGCCGCGACATGTTCTTCTGCT
>JAJZFF010000146.1:0-3298 GCA_021805485.1 Pseudomonadota bacterium | reverse complement strand
TGACCCGCGTGCCGACGATCCGCCCGTCGGCAAAGCTCAGCACGCGGTCGGCGATGTCGGCGATCACCGCGTTATGGGTGATGAGCGCCGTGGTGGTGCCGAGTTCGCCGTTCACCTTCAGGATCGCCTCGAGCACCAGAATGCCGGTGCGGCTGTCGAGCGCGCCGGTCGGCTCGTCGCAGAACAGCAGGTCCGGCGACTTGGCGATGGCGCGGGCGATGGCCACCCGCTGCTGTTCGCCGCCGGAGAGCTGGGCGGGGAAATGATCGAGCCGGTCGCCGAGGCCGACCAGCTCCAGCGCCGCCTCCGGCGCCATCGGCGCCTCGGCGATCTCGGTCACCAGCGCGACATTCTCCCGCGCGGTGAGGCTGGCGATGAGGTTGTAGAACTGGAAGACGAAGCCGACATGCCGGCGCCGGTAGCGGGTCAGCCCCCGCTCGCCGCCCTGCGCGATCGGCTGGCCGCGGAACAGCACCTCGCCGGCCGAAGGCGTGTCGAGCCCGCCGAGAATGTTCAGCAGCGTGGATTTCCCGCTGCCCGAGGGGCCGAGCAGCACGACCAGCTCGCCCTCGCGGAGCGTGAGGTCGACATCGCGCAGCGCCGGCACCTCGACCGCGCCCATCCGGTAGATCTTGGCCAGGCCGCGCGCCACCAGCGCGACCGGCGCCGCCCGCTCCTCGTCCGGCAACGCCACCCCGCCGGCGACAGGTTCCATGCCGCGCCTCCGCACGCATCACCGGCCGGAACCCTAGCGGCCGCGCGCTCCCCCATCATTGACGTCGATCAAGCGGGGGAGGCGGGAGCGCCCCGCTTCGCGCTACGCGCGGCGATGGCGGGTGGCGGGCCAGGAAATGATGTGGCCGTCCGGCACCAGATCCGCGAGCGAATCGATCACCGATATCGCGGTGTCCGGCGCGCAGCAGATCTCGATCATCAGCGGCAGGTCGACATCGAAATGCAGCAGGTCGGCGGCATGGATGATCTTCTGCCCGTTCATCCCCGCGATGCCCCGGAATACCGACACGCCGTCGAGATCGAAATCGTCGCGCAGCCGCGTCAGGATGTCCTCCATCAGGTGGCGCCGCCGCCCGTGATCGGTTTCGCTCAGCGCGATGCGCACCAGCGTGACCTGTTCTTCCATGTCAGACATTCCTTGCGATGTAGACGCCGAGAACGGCGCCGATGAACCCGAGCACGACCGACAGCAGCACGTAAAGCGCCGACTTCACGATCTCCCCGTTCTCCACCAGCATGAGCGTTTCGAGCTCGAAGGTCGAGAATGTCGTGTAGCCGCCGAGAAAGCCGGTGAGCACGCCGGTGCGGATCGCCGGATCGATGGCGACGCGCTCGGCGGTGAGCACGAAGAGAAAGCCGATCAGGAACGAGCCGAGCACGTTGATGCTGAGCACGGCGACGGGAAAGCCGCGCCCGAACAGGTTCTGCATGAAGATGGTCTGGCCGTAGCGCGCCCAGCAGCCGAGCGAGCCGAAAAAGGCGATGGCCGCAAGTGTCTTGATCATGAAACGCCTTCTTGTTGTGGCGGAAATGTCGGGAATGTCGAGGGGATGGCGGCGGGGCAGGGCGGAAGCCTGCCGGCCATGGCCGGATCGGAAATGTCTGAAACGCGCGCGCCTGTCCCTCCGCGGTTGACGGATCGAAACAGGAGTCATCAGCCCCGCGGGCGGTTCACGGCGAACCCCATCGCCGGCGCGGCCGGACCGCGCGGGACGTGTTTGCGATGCCGGGTCCGGGCTGTCAATCCGCGCCGGAACCGCCTAGCCGAGGCCGACGAGCCAGGCGGTGCCGAGCGCGATCGTGAGAACCGTGATGGGCAGGCCGAACTTCAGATAGTCGCCGAAGCCGATCCGCACGCCGGCGGCGCGCGCCCGCTCGGCGACGATGAGATTCGCCACCGATCCCGGCAGCGTCAGGTTGCCCGCGAGGGTGGACGCCATGGCGACGATGAGCCACGCCTGCCGCGGGTCGGCGAGATGGGCGATGAAGGGGCGCAGCACCAGCACCGCCGGCACGTTGCTGACCAGGTTCGACAGGATCGCGGTGAGCGGCACCAGCACCGCCGGCCGGCCCGGATGCAGGGCTGCGACGCGCCCGATCACCGCCGCGCCGATCACCTCGCGCTGCAACGCGGCGACGACGACGAACAGCCCCGCGAACATCAGCAGCAGCGACCAGTCGACGCCGGCGAGCAGGCGCTGGCTCTTCACCCCCGGCGTCAGCATGATCAGCGCGGCGGCCACCAGCGCCGCCTCCGCCGGGCGCATGCCGCCGAGGCAGGCGATGACGAACAGCACCAGCAGCACGACCGACTTGCCGATGAGCCCGCCATGCGGCCGGCGCCGCGCGGCGGATGCCGCCGGCGCCGTCAGCGCCTCGAAGCCCGCGCGATGCAGCAGCCGGATGACGAGGAAGACGATCGGCAGCCCGAGCAGCGCGACCGGCACCAGCGCGCCGGCGAACGCGGCATAGCCGATGCCGGAGAGGCTGCCGATGATCATGTTCTGCGGGTTGCCGGTGATCGTCGCCACCGACCCGACATTCGAGGCGGTCGCCAGCGCGACGAGATAGGGCAGTGGCTGTTTCCGCCCCGCCCGGCACGCTTCGAGCACCAGCGGCGTGAGCACGACGCAGACCGTGTCGTTGACCAGCACCGCCGAGAGCAGCCCGGCCATCGCGACGGTGAGCGCCAGCAGCGCATCGGTGCCGGAGGCGCGCGAGAGCACCGCCCCGGTGATCCGCTCGAAGAACCCGGCCCGGCGCAGCGCCGCGGCGAGGATCATCATGCCGAGCAGCAGCGCGATCGTGTCGAAATCGATCGCGGCGACCGCCTGCCGGAGCGTCAGCGCCCCGCTCGCGACCATCAGCACCGCGCCGACGAAGGCGATCCCCGCGCGGTCGAGCCGGAAGAAGGGCAGCCGACCCAGCGCCACCCCGGCGTAGGTCAGCGCGAAGATCGCCACCGTCGCGGCCGGCTGCCATGATCCGAAGAGGTCGCCGTGCATGGCGCGGACCTTGCGCTCAGCGGCCGCGGCGGAGAAGGTACGCCGCCTGCCGGCCGCGTCGCTGCCCCGGCCGTGCCCGCCCGTATCGAATCCTGCATCTCATGGCGGAAGGATAGGCGAGGCGGCCGGGTTTTGCACGCGGCCCCGTTGCCGGCCGGCGTCACTCGTAGCGCAGCGCCTCGATCGGATCGAGCCGCGCCGCCTTCCGCGCCGGGTAGAACCCGAACGCCACGCCCACCGCGACCGAGAACAGGAATCCGCCCGCCACCGCCAGCAGC
>JAJZFF010000278.1 GCA_021805485.1 Pseudomonadota bacterium | reverse complement strand
AGAAGCCGTCCGACTTCGGCGTGCAGCTGATGGCGAAGCAGAAGCTTCGCGGCTATTACGGCAATATCAGCGAGAAGCAGTTCTACAAGTATTACGAGGAGGCGGTGCGCCGCCGGGGCGACACCTCCGAGAACCTGATCGAGCTGCTCGAGCGCCGGCTCGATGCGGTGGTCTATCGCATGAAATTCGCGATCACCCCGTTCGCCGCGCGCCAGTTCGTCAGCCACGGCCACGTTCTCGTCAACGGCCGCCGCGTCAACATCTCGTCGTACCAGGTGCGTGACGGCGATGTCGTCGAGGTGCGCGAGAAGTCGAAGCAGCTCGCCATGGTGCTCGACTCGGTGCAGAGCGCCGAGCGCGACGTGCCGGAATATATCGAGGTCGACCACCGCGCGATGAAGGGCACCTTCGCCCGCGCGCCGAAGCTGGCCGACGTTCCCTATCCGGTGCAGATGGAACCCAACCTGGTCGTCGAGTTCTACTCGCGCTGACCCTGCTTCCGGTTTGAAGTCTCGGGGCCTATATCCGCATCGGGTATGGGCCCCGTTTCGTTTTGGCACAAGGAGAGGCGGCATGAACACGACGAAGCGCATCATCGGCCTGGCCCTCGCGCTGGCGCTGGCCGGCAGCCTGGCCGGCTGCGGCCTGTTCGGGTCCGGCGGCGGCGCGGCGGGTTCCGGCAAGACCTATATCGAGATCCCGCAGCAGGGCCGCTGAACCGGCCGCCAATCGCCCGGTTCCGCTCCTGCCCGCCGGATCGGAGGAGCTCGGCCGGCTGATCGAGGCCTATTCGGCGGGCGGGAAGATGCCGGTGCGGACCTCTTCGGCATAGGCGCCGATCGCCTCGCGCACCATCCGCGCCCCGTCGGCATACACCTTGGCGAAGCCCGGAACATAGCCGCCGGTCAGCCCCAGCACGTCGTGCATCACCAGGATCTGCGCGTCGGTCCCGTTGCCGGCGCCGATGCCGATGGTGGGCACGCGCACCCGCCTGGTGATCTCGGCGCCGAGTCCGGCCGGGATCGCTTCCATCAGCACCATCCGCGCGCCGGCCTCGGCGAGGGCGGCGGCGTCCTCGATCATTCGCGCCGCCGCGTCCTCGGTCTTGCCCTGCTTGCGGAAGCCGCCGAGCTGGCGGACATGCTGCGGCGTCAGGCCGATATGCGCGCAGACGGGCACGGCGCGGGCGGAAAGGAAGCCGACGGTCTCGACCATCGCCGCCCCGCCCTCGAGCTTGACGATGTCCGCCCCCGCCTTGAGCAACTGGGCGGCGCTCGCGAAGGCCTGGGCAGGGCCGGCCTCGAAACTGCCGAAGGGCAGGTCGGCCATGATCAGGCAGGCGGGCGCGCCGCGCGCGACCATGCCGGTGTGATAGACCATCTGCTCCAGCGTCACCCGCAGCGTGTCGCGCTCGCCCTGGACGGTCATTCCCAGCGAATCGCCGATCAGGATGCCGTCGATCCCGGCGGCCTCGGCGAGTTTCGCGAACGGATAATCATAGGCGGTGATCAGCGCGCGGCGCTCGCCGTTGCGCTTCGCGCGTTCCCACGATCCGATCGATTTGCGGTCGGCCTTCCGATCTGCCGTTTCCATCGCCATGCCTTTCTGTGCTGGGGCGTGCCTGCGCGCGCTCGGGCTCAGCCCGCGCCCTCGGTGATCAGCCGCTCGCCCTCCGCCGTCACCTCGCGCAGCGTGCCGCTCGGAACGTCGAAATAGAAGCCATAGACGCCGAGTTCGCCCGCGTTGTGCGCGGAGGCGATCCAGGGGAAGGTCATGAGATTCTCGAGCGAGACCCGCACGCTTTCGATTTCGGCGCGGCGGGCGGCTTCCACCGGGTCATCGGCGAAGCGCACGGCGCGCTTGCGGGCGGGTTCGGCGATCCGCACCCAGTTCGCCACGAAGTCGCGCGCCTCGGGCGGGGGTTCGTGCAGCAGCGCCGCGATGCCGCCGCAGGAGGAATGGCCGATCACCGCGATGCGCCGCACCCGCAGCACCCGCACCGCGAATTCCAGCGCCGCCGAGGTGCCGTGATTGGCGGTGTCCGGCGCGTAGGGCGGCACCAGATTGGCGATATTGCGCACCGTGAACACGTCGCCGGGCGCGCAGTCGAAGATCATCTCCGGCGCGACGCGGGAATCGCAGCAGGCGATCGCCAGCGTGTGCGGCTTCTGCCCGTCGCGCGCCAGGGCCTCCAGGGTTTCCCGCTGCGCCGGCCAGCGCGCCGCGCGGAACCGTCGATACCCTGCCAGAAGCTCTTCCATCCGGGCCCCTCCTCAAGACAGCGTTCCGCTTATCATCCATGCCGCGCTGCGGCAAACATCGTCTCATATCATGACGCGACGTGGCCGCCTTCGCCGTCCCGACGGAAAGACGTCTGGTCCTGGATGGCCCATGATCGACCGGTCTTCCCCATCTGCGTTCGCGGCTCTCCGAAATGGCGTCTGCACCTCATCGCCACCCTGGCAGATCGCACCCTGGCAGATCGGGGGCCGCATCCGCTGCGGACATCGCGGACCGCTGGCGTCATCGCGTCGCGCCGGGCCTCGCGCCGTTGACAGGCGAGGGGCGATCGAGAAACTGGCGCGCGTGAAACTTTCATCATGGCCCATGATCGGTTGCGGTCGCGGCGCCCGTTTCGAGGAGGGCTGAACGTGTCGCGTGCGCTGCGGATCGCCCATGGCGACTTTGGCCGGGTCGCCTTGCTCGACATGGACCGCAGCCTGGTGCGCCATGCCCATCCGCATTGCCACGTCCTGCTCAAGCTGGGCGGGGACGACACGAGGTTCGCGGTCGGTTCGAGCCTGGCGCCGCTGACCGATGACCTTGCCGTGCTGGTGAACGCCTGGGAGCCGCATGCCTATGTGCACGATCCATCGCGGCGCAATGCACTGATTCTGGCGCTGTATATCGACCCGTCCTGGCTCCGGCTGGTGCAGGCGGACCGGATCGCGCCGGGAGCGCCGGGATTTTTCCCCGCCTCGGCGGGCCGCATCGATGCCGGCATCCGCCGGCTCGCCCACGATCTTGCCGATGCGATGGTCGACCCGGCGATGCAGGCGGCGGCGCGCGAGGCCCTGCTCTCCGAGCTGATGATTCGCGTCGTCGCGCGCTTCGGGTCCTTGCGGGACCGGCGGGCGATGCTGATCGAGGCGGCCGGCCGCGCCTCGATCGACCATCGGGTGCGCCGCTCGATCGACGCGATGAGGGCCGATCCCGGCGGCGTGCCGGGCATGGAGCGGATGGCCCGCGAGGCCGGCCTGTCGCGCGCGCATTTCTTCCGGCTGTTCGAGCGCTCGACCGGCGTGACGCCGCTGGTCTTCCTCAACATGCTGCGGGTCGAGCGCGCGGTCGCCGCCGTGATGAAGGCGGATGAGAGCCTTGCCGCGATCGGCGAGCGCCTCGGCTTCGGCGCGCCCGCGCAATTCAGCCGCTTTTTCCGCGACCATGTCAGCGTCGCGCCGCGAGAGTTCCGCGCCGTGCTCCGCTCCGCCTGACGGCCGATTTTGAGATGATTTGCAAAGTCGCGTGACGCGATGCGGTCGCCAGCCGCGGTCTCGCGGCGCTAGTCTCCGGCCGAGATGAGTGCCGCGATCGCGGCGCCAGGAGGAAACAGGCATGGACACGCAGGCCCGGAAGTCGCTCGGTCGTTCGCTCCCGCGGATCGAGGATGCCCCCCTGCTGACGGGGCGGGGACGTTTCATCGACGATCTGCCGGTCGGCCCGGCAACGGCGCATGCCGCCATCCTGCGCTCGCCCCACCCTCACGCCGCGATCGAGGAGATCGATGTCCGGGAGGCGCTGGCGATTCCCGGCGTCCTTGCCGTGATCACCGGCGAGGATCTCGTGCCGGTCACCGGCGCGCTGGTCGCGAGCGTGCGCGTGCCGGCGGAGGCGCGGGTGATGGCAACCGACCGCGTGCGCTACGTGGGCGAGCCGGTCGCCGTCGCCATCGCCGCCGATCGCTACATCGCCGAGGACGCGCTGGACGCCGTCAGGGTGCGCTACCGCCTGCTCGACCCCGTCGTCGATCCCGAGGCGGCGCTCGCGCCCGGTGCGCCGGTGCTGCACGAGGCGGTTGGGGGAAACCTGCTGAACGAGCGGCATTTTTCCTATGGCGATCCGGATGCGGCGTTCGCGGCGGCGGCGCGCCGGATCACCGTCGTCGCGCGCTATCCGCGCAACACCGGCGCGCCGATGGAAACCTATGGCGTGATCGCGACCTATGACGCGCACGGCGATTCCTACGACGTGCAGGCCAATTTCCAGGGGCCGTTCAGCATCCACGCCGTGCTGGCGCGCGCGCTCAACGTGCCGGGCAACCGCTTGCGGTTGCGGATGCCGCCGGACTCCGGCGGCAGTTTCGGCGTCAAGCAGGGGGTGGCGCCCTATGTCGTGCTGATGGCCGCCTGCGCCCGGCTGACCGGGCGCCAGGTGAAATGGATCGAAGACCGGATGGAGCATCTCGCCGCGTCGGTGTCGGCGACCAACCGGGTGACGCGCCTCGACGCCGCCGTCGACGCCGAGGGGCGGATCCTCGCGCTGGACTGGGACCAGCTGGAAGACTGCGGCGCCTATCTGCGCGCCCCGGAACCCGCGACCCTCTATCGCATGCACGGCAACATGACCGGGGCCTACGACATCCGCAACGTGCGGATCCGCAACCGGGTGGTGGCGACCAACAAGACGCCGACCGGCCTCGTGCGCGGCTTCGGCGGCCCGCAGGTCTACTATCCGCTGGAGCGGCTGATGCAGCGGATCGCGGTGGAGCTCGGGCTCGATCCGGTCGAGGTGACGCGGCGAAACCTGATTCCGGCCGGCGCCTTTCCCTATCGCACGGCAACCGGCGCGCTGTACGATTCCGGCGATTACCGCGGCGCGTTCGACCGCGCGCTGGACGCCGGAGGATACGCCTCGCTGCTCGAACGGCGCGCCGCGGCCAGGGCGGCCGGGAGGCTGTACGGCATCGGGCTCGCCGTGGTGGTCGAGCCCAGCGTCTCCAACATGGGCTATGTCTCGACGGTGCTGACGCCGGAGGAACGGCGCCGCGCCGGGCCCAAGAACGGCGCGCAGGCCAGCGCGACGGTGGCGCTCGACCCGCTCGGCGGCGTTTCGGTCCATGTCGCCTCGGTGCCGCAGGGGCAGGGGCACCGGACCGTGCTCGCCCAGGTCGTGGCCGACGAGTTCGGCCTCGATCCGGCGGACATCATGGTGGTGACCGACCTCGATACCGCCAGGGATGCCTGGTCGATCGCCTCCGGCAATTATTCCAGCCGCTTCGCGCCGGCGGTCGCGGGCACGGCGGCGCTCGCGGCGCGGCGGCTGCGGGCCCGGCTTGCGGCGGTCGCCGCCGGACAGCTCAACGTGCAGGTCGGCGAGGTCCGCTTCGCCGGAGGCCGGATCTTCGCCGCGGGCAATCCCGGCAACGGCGTCTCCTTCGGCCGCATCGCCGCCGCCGGCCACTGGGCGCCCGGGACGATCGATCCCGAACTCGGCCAGACGCTGCGCGAGACCGCATTCTGGACACCGCCCGAACTCGCCGCGCCCAATGATGCGGACGAGGTGAATTCCTCGCTCTGCCACGGCTTCATCTTCGATTTCTGTGGCGTCGAGATCGAGCGGGCGACGGGCCGGGTGCGGATCGACCGCTACGTGACCATGCATGATTGCGGCACGATCCTGCATCCCGCGATGGTCGACGGGCAGATCCGCGGCGGGTTCGCGCAGGGGCTCGGCGCGGCGCTGCTGGAGGAGCTGGCCTATGGCGACGACGGCGCGTTCATCTCGGGCACCTTCGCCGACTACATGCTGCCCTACGCGACCGAGGTGCCGCCGATCGAGATCCTGCACGAGGAAACGCCATCCCCCTTCACGCCGCTCGGCGCCAAGGGGGTCGGCGAGGGGAACTGCATGTCCACGCCGGTCTGCATCGCCAATGCGGTGGCCGACGCGCTGGGCGTTGCCGAACTCCATCTGCCACTGACCCCCTCGCGGCTGCGCGCCCTGCTCGGCGAGGCGGAGCCGCCCCCCGCGAACCGTCCCGCAGGCCCTGTCGCCGGCGAGGAGCCGCGTGCGGGCGCACGGCTTTTGCGCGGAAGCGGGGATA
>JAJZFF010000230.1 GCA_021805485.1 Pseudomonadota bacterium | reverse complement strand
GTCGACCCATACCATGTCCGAGACCGTCGCCCGCGCCCTGCGCCTCGCCCAGCAGGAGGGGTTCGCGACCTCCGGAGAGGAGGTGGTCGTCGTCGCCGGCATCCCGTTTGGCGTTGCCGGCACCACCAACGCGCTGCGCGTGGCGCGCGTGAAGTAGCAATTTCGCACGCGGACTATTCCCAGCCGGGCCAATCTGGATTATGCGGCCAAGGAGCGTGGCAACTGCGGAATATGTCAAATATATGAAAGCGCTAGGCACACACGTTTCGGCCGCGGAGCGGCCTCGGACGGCGTCGCGCGAGGCCGCCCCGGCGCGGCCTTGGCTGTTCTTCCGCCGCTGGATCGCCAACCCGCTGCAGATGGGGTCGGTCGTGCCCTCGTCGGCCGCGCTCTGCGCGCGCGTCGTCCGGCAGACCAGGCGCCGGCCGGATGAGGCAATTCTGGAACTCGGTGCCGGTACCGGCGTGATTTCGCGCGCCCTGCTCGCCGCCGGTGTGCCCCCGGAGCGGCTCTTCGTCGTCGAGATCGTGCCGGACATGGCAGCGCATCTGCGCCAGGCGCTGCCGGGGGTGCAGGTGATCGAGGGCGACGCGCGCGCCTTGCCGCAGCTCATTCCGCCGCAATGGCACGGGCGCATCGGCACCGTGATCTGCGGCATCCCCCTGGTGCTGCTGCCGGTGGCGGCGCAGCGCCGGTTCATCGACGCCATCGAGGCGGTGGCGCCGGGGCGGGGGTTTCTGCACTACAGCTACTGCGTCACCTCGCCGCTGCCGTCCCGCCGGCACGGTCTCCTCGGCCGGCGGGAGGCGTGGACGCCGCTGAATTTCCCGCCCGCCAGCGTCTGGCGCTACACGCCCGGAGGCTGAGGCGCTCAGCGCGCCGCGAACTGCTTCGTGCCGAACATGTTGGCCCGCTCTTCCTCGGTCAGCGGGCCACGGGCCGCGCGGTCGGCGAGGACGGCGACGCCGCGTTGCACCGCCGGCCGTGCCGCGATCGCATCGTGCCAGCGCTTCACCGCGGGGAACTCGGCGAGATCGATGCCGCGGCGATCGGGATTGCGGATCCAGGGGAAGGTAGCGATGTCGGCGATCGAGTACTCCGCCCCGGCGAGATAGGCGCTCTCGCTCAGGCGCTTTTCCAGCACCCGGTGCAGGCGGCGCACCTCGTTGGTATAGCGCTCGATCGCGTAGGGCAGCTTCTCCGGCGCGTAGACGGCGAAGTGGTTGTACTGGCCGAACATCGGCCCGACACCGCCCATCTGGAACATCAGCCACTGCAGGCAGGTGTAGCGCTGCACCGGATCGGCGGGCAGCAGCTGGCCGGTTTTCTCGGCGAGATAGATGAGGATGGCGCCCGACTCGAAGAGCGTGAAGCGCTTGCCGCCCGGCCCATCGGGATCGA
Organism: Pseudomonadota bacterium; assembly: GCA_021805485.1. Next base: position 4,713 of record JAJZFF010000230.1, on the reverse strand, counting down.
CGATGGCGGGGATGCGGTGGTTCGGGGTGATGGCGAGGAATTCCGGGCGGAACTGATCCCCGGCGCGGATGTCGATCGGGATCACCGTATAAGGCAGCCCGACTTCCTCCAGCATGATGTGCAGCTTGTGGCCATTCGGGGTTGGCCAGGTCCAGGCTTCGATCATCGTTCCCTCCTCCACGCGTGCCGACCGGTTCTACGCCGCGGGCGCCTGGCCCGCCAGGGCATCGATCGCCGCCTGCACCCCTCCGGGGCGATGCGGCACGCCGGCGGCGCGCAGCCCGAGCTCGACGCCGCCGAGCGTGCCGATCAGCTGCAGATCGTTGAAGTCGCCGAGATGGCCGATGCGGAAGACGCGATCCTTGAGCGGGCCGAGCCCGTTGCCGAGGCTCATGTTGCAGCGTTCCAGGATGGTCGCGCGCAAGGCGTCGGCGCTGGTGCCTTCGGGCAGTCGCACGGCGGTGAGACTGTTCGAATAGTGGCGCGGCTCGGCGCATTGGATCTCGAGCCCCCAGGCGCGCACCGCCGCGCGCGTCGCCTCGGCATGGCGGGCATGGCGGGCGAAGACGGCGCCGAGCCCCTCCTCCTCCAGCATGCGCAGCGCCTCAGCCAGGCCGTAGAGCAGATTGGTCGCCGGCGTGTAGGGGAAATAGCCGCTCGCGTTGGCGCCGCGCATGGCTTGCCAGTCGAAGTAGGAGCGCGGCATGCGCGCCGTCGCGGCCGCGGCGCGCGCCTTCGGGCCGACGGCGTTGAATCCCAGTCCCGGCGGCAGCATCAACCCCTTCTGCGAGCCGCCGACGGTGACGTCCACGCCCCATTCGTCGTGGCGGTAATCGATGCTGGCCAGCGAGGAGATGGTGTCGACGAGCAGCAGCGCGGGATGGCGGGCGGCGTCGATGGCGCGGCGCACCTCGTCGATGCGGCTGGTGCAGCCGGTCGAGGTTTCATTATGGACGACGCAGACCGCCTTGATCTGATGTTCGCGGTCCTTGGCCAGGGTGGCCTCGATCGCGTGCGGGTCCACGCCGCGCCGCCAGTCGGTCTCGAGAAAGACCGGGCTGAGACCGAGTCGCGTGGCCATCTCCTCCCACAGTGTGGCGAACCAGCCGGTGCGGCTCATCAGCACCGTATCGCCTGGGGAGAGCGTGTTGACGAGCGCCGCCTCCCATGCCCCGGTGCCGGAGGAGGGGAACACGATCACCTCGTCGGCGGTCTGGAACACGCGCCGGAGCCCGGCCAGGACCTCCCGGCCGAGCCGGCCGAATTCCGGGCCGCGATGGTCGATGGTCGGCATGTCCATCGCCCGCAGCACCCGGTCGGGCACGTTGGTCGGGCCAGGAATCTGCAGGAAATGGCGCCCTGGCTGATGGCGCGGCGGCTGGTTCGAGGCGGATACGGACATGGCGTTGCTCCTTCGGCGCCGAACATGGCCCGCACGCACGCCAGGCGCCAATGAAAACGCCTTGTCGCGGCGAGAACGATTGCTGATGCTTGGCGGCCGCCAGGAGAGTTCCCCGTCCGATGAATGCCCCCTTCGCCGTGTCTTCCCTTGCCGCCCGCCTCACGCGCGAGATCGAGGGCGATATCCTGCTCGACCGCGCCAGCCGGCTGCGCTACGCCACCGACGCCTCGATCTACCAGATCGAGCCGCTGGGCGTGGTGGTGCCGAAGCGGGTCGAGGATGTCGTCGCCGTCCTGGCGCTGGCGCGTGAGCAGGGCGTGCCGGTGCTGCCGCGCGGCGCTGGCACCAGCCAGTGCGGGCAGACGGTGAACCGCGCGCTCATCATCGATTGCTCGAAACATCTCCGCCGCATTCTGCATATCGACCGCGAACGGCGGATGGCGCTGGTGGAACCCGGGCTGGTGCTGGCCGATCTCAATGCGGGGTTGCGGCCGCTCGGACTGTTCTTCCCGGTCGATCCCTCGACGCATCAGCGCTGCACCCTGGGCGGCATGGCGGGGAACAATTCCTGCGGCGCCAAGTCCATCCGCTATGGGCTGATGGCCGACAACGTGCATGCCATCGACGCCATTCTGGCCGACGGCTCGCGCCACCGTTTCGGCCCGCTGGCGGAGGCACCGGCCACGCTCGCCGACCTCGTCGCCCGGCTGCGCGCGCTCGGCGCGCGCGAGGCCGACGAGATCGCCGCCCGCTTTCCGCGCCAGCTTCGCCGGGTGGGTGGCTATAATATCGACGCGCTGACCCAGGCGGCGACGGCAGCGGGGCGCGACTCGCTCGCGCGCCTGCTGGTCGGCTCGGAGGGGACCCTTGCCTTCAGCGCCGCGATCGAGCTCGCGCTCTCGCCGGTGAAGCCGCGCAAGGTGCTCGGCATCTGCCAGTTCCCGTCCTTTCGGCGGGCGATGGAGGCAGCGAAGCATCTCGTGACGCTGGATCCGGAAGCGGTCGAGCTGGTGGACCGGACCATGATCGATCTCGGCCGTGCGATCCCGATCTACCGTGCCACCATCGAGCAGATGGTGCAGCCTGGTACGGACAGCCTGCTCATCGTCGAGTTCCACGGCGGTGAAGATGCCGCGCTCATCGGCAAACTCACCGAGCTCGAAGCGATGATGGGCGACCTCGGTGCCCCCGGCGTGGTGCGGGCGACGGACCCCGGCTTCCAGGCCGCCATCGCCGAAGTGCGGGAGGCTGGGCTCAACATCATGATGTCGATGAAGTCCGACGCCAAGCCGGTCTCGTTCATCGAGGACTGCGCCGTCGACCTCGACGATCTCGCCGACTACACCGAGCGCCTCAACGGCGTCATCGAGCGCCATGGCGCGAAGGGCACCTGGTACGCGCATGCCTCGGTCGGCTGTCTGCACGTGCGTCCGGTGCTGAACATGAAAGATGGCGCGGACGTGGTGCGGATGCGCGCCATCGCCGAGGAGTGCTTTGCGCTGGTGCGCGAATACAAGGGCTCGCACAGCGGCGAGCATGGCGACGGCATCGTCCGCAGCGAGTTTCACGAACAGATGTTCGGCGCGCGTCTGGTGCATGCGTTCGAGCAGGTGAAGGATGCGTTCGACCCGGCGGCGATGTTCAATCCCGGCCGCATCGTCCGCTCCCCGCGCATGGATGACCGCAGCCTGTTCCGCTTCCCTCCCGGCTATGCGCCGGCGCCGTTCACGCCGGTGCTGGACTGGTCCGCGCATCCGGGCGGGCTGCTGGGCGCGGCGGAGATGTGCAACAACAACGGCACCTGCCGTAAGTTCGATGCCGGGGCGATGTGCCCGAGTTTCCGTGCCACGCGCGACGAGGCGCATCTGACCCGTGGGCGCGCGAACACGCTGCGGCTCGCTCTCTCGGGCCAACTCGGGCCGGACGCCATGGCCGGGCCCGATCTCGCCGAGGCGATGCGGCTCTGCGTTTCGTGCAAGGCCTGCAAGCGGGAATGTCCGACCGGCGTGGACATGGCGCGCATGAAGATCGAGGTGCAGGCGGCACAGGCGGCCCGGCACGGGGTCGCGCTTCGCGAGCGTCTGATCGCGGCGTTGCCGCGCTACGCCGGGCTGGCGGGGCGTTTTGCCCCGCTGGCCAATCTGCGCAACCGCAGCGCGGTGCTGCGCCGGCTGACCGCCCGGCTCGGCTTCGCCGCCGAACGACCGCTGCCGGCCTTCCGCCGCGACGCGTTCCGCGATGGCGAAGCGGCGGAGCACGCGCCGGGCGCCGAGCGCGCGGTGCTGCTCTTCGCCGACACGTTCAATCGCCATTTCGAGCCGGAAAACCTGCGGGCCGCCCTGGCCGTGCTCGCCGCGGGCGGGGTGCGTGCGATCCTGCCACGGGCCGGGACACGGCCGCTCTGCTGCGGGCGGACCTATCTCGCCGCCGGCATGGTCGAACGCGCCCGGGCGGAGGCACGGCGGACCCTCGCGGCGCTCGCGGGCGATCTGCCGGTGGTCGGGCTGGAGCCCTCCTGCCTGCTGACCTTGCGCGATGAACTCCCGGCCTTGCTGCCCGGTGCGGAGGCACGGGCGCTGGCGGGGCGGGCGGTGCTGCTCGGCGAGTATCTCGAGCGCGAGCACATCGCGCTGCCGCTCCGCGCCAGTGCCGGGGTGGTCCATGTCCACGGGCACTGCCACCAGAAGGCGCACGGCGCTTTTCCGTCGGCGCTGGCCGCGCTGGGCCGCATTCCTGGCCGCACCGTCAAGCCGATTGCCTCGGCGTGTTGCGGCATGGCGGGGGCGTTCGGCTATATGACCGAGAACCAGGCGATCTCGCACGCCATGGCCGGCGCCGGGCTGCTTGGCGCGGTGCGCGGCGCGGCGGCGGAGGATGTCATCGTTGCCGACGGCACGTCCTGCCGCCACCAGATCCGCGATCTCGGCCAGCGCGAGGCGGTGCACTCGGTGCGCGTGCTGGCCGAAGCCCTGGTGGCGCCAAGGTGAGGGCTACCAGACCATCCCGACCTCGGCGGTTTTCTTGTGTGCCACGGTTTCCTGCCGCAGCCATTCCTTGGTGGTCATGAAGCGCGGTGTGAGGAATTTGTAGGTGGCTTCGACCAGCCCCCAGAAGCGGAACTCCTCACGTTGGGCGGGGTCCGCCCAGGCGGAGAGCGTCGGGGCCCAGGCACGCTGAGTGCGATAGAGCCAGTCCCGATTGGAGCGCAGGAAGGCGCGCTGGCTCTGCAGGTTGCGCAGCGCCGCCAGGACCTCGCCCGTCTGCGCGTCCAGCTCGGCGAAGCGGTCTCCGATCTGCTTGTGGGCGCGAAG
>JAJZFF010000344.1 GCA_021805485.1 Pseudomonadota bacterium | reverse complement strand
GGTCGAGGTGACGATCGAGCCGTTCAAGGGCCTGCTGATCGGGGTCTTCCTCGTCGCCATCGGGATGAGCCTCGATCTCCGCTGGGTGGTCGCCAACCCGCTGGCGGTGCTGGGCGCCGTCGCCGCTCTGGTCGGGCTGAAGCTCGCCGTCATCGCCGTCTCCGCCCGCGCCTTCCGCCAGCCCTGGCGGGTGGGCGTGCGGAGTGGGCTGCTGCTCGGCCCGGGCGGGGAGTTCAGCTTCGTCATTCTCGCCCTGGCGGCGTCGGACGGGCTGCTGAGCGCGGCGCAGGCGGATTTCGCCCGGCTGGTGGCGGCGCTGAGCATGGCCGGGATTCCCCTCCTCGGCGCGCTCGGCGCTGGCCTGGCGCAGCGTTTCGAGCGGGTGCCGGTGGATCCGTCGCTGCGCGCGGAGGCGGCGCCGGCTGCGCCCGCCGGCCGGGTGGTGATCGCCGGCTTCGGCCGCGTCGGGCAGACGGTCGCGGCGCTGCTGGCGGCGCATCGCGTGAGCTATCTCGCCATCGACGGCGATCCCGATCAGGTCGGCCGCCAACGCGGCCTGGGCCAGCCGGTCTATTTCGGCGATATCACACGGCTTGACCTGCTGCGCCGCCTCGGGCTCGATACGGCGCAGGCGCTGGTGGTGACGCTGGACGCGCCTCGCGCGGCGGATGCGCTGATCACCGCGGCGCGGGCGGAGTGGCCGGGGCTGCGGATCGTGGCCCGGGCGCGCGATGCCGCTCATGCCGCGCATCTCTACGAGATCGGTGCCTTCGACGCGGTGCCGGAGACGATCGAGGCCAGCCTGCAACTGGCCGAGGCGGTGCTGGTCGATGTCGGCGTGCCGATGGGACCGGTGATCGCCTCGATCCATGAGAAGCGTGCCGAGATCCAGGCGCAGATCCGCCGCCTGGCGCCGTCGGCGGAGGTTCGCCCGCTGCGCCGGCGCCGGCTGCGCGATCTGGCGGGCAGGAAATGACCGGAGGGAAGGGCAGGCGATGACAGAGGCGGATGTTTCGGCGGCGGTGGCTGCGGCGATCGGCGGCCGGCGCAGCGTGCGCGGCTTCGTCCCGCGCGCGGTTCCGGAGGCGACGCTGCGCCAGGTTCTGGCGCTGGCCAGCCGCGCCCCCTCGATGACCAATACCCAGCCCTGGAAGCTGCGCGTGCTCACCGGCGCCGCCCGCCAGCGCCTGGTCACGGCCCTTCAGGCGGCGCACGCGGCCGGCGCGCACAGCCAGGCCGAATACGACTACTACCCGAGCGAATGGGTCTCGCCCTATCTGGAGCGGCGGCGGGAGATCGGCTGGGCGCTCTACGGGCTGCTCGGCATCGCCAAGGGCGACCGCGTCGCGGCGCACCGCCAGCACGCGCGGAACTATGATTTCTTTGGCGCCCCGGTGGGCCTCATCGTCACCATCGACCGGGTTCTCGGCCGCGGCAGCTGGCTCGATCTCGGCATGTTCCTGCAGAACGTCATGATCGCCGCCCGCGGCGCCGGGCTCGATACCTGCCCGCAGGCCGCCTTCGCCTTCTATGCCGACATCATCCGCGCCGAACTCGCGATTCCCACGAGCGAGGTCGTGGTCTGCGGCATGGCACTCGGCTACGCCGATCCCGACGAGCCGGCCAACCGGCTTGAGACGCCGCGCGCGCCGGTCGAGGCGTTCGCGACCTTTCTCTCCGAATGAGTGCGCGCGCTACCAGTAATTGACGCGCGGCCAGATCGCCTCGATCGCGTCGCCGCCGTCGACGACGTGGTAGCGGTCGTGGCCGGCGGCGGTGAGGCAGGCGTGGTTCGGCGCCACGCGCACCAGCGCGCCGATGGCGAGGTCGGGGAACGGCAGCGCCGGATCGCAGGCGACGATGCCGTGCTCCTGATAGGCGCGCATCACCGTGGCGGCGCCGAGCGAGGCGGCGCCATCGAGCCCCAGCACGCGGCCGAAGCCGTAATCGTGCGGTGCCGCTTCGGTGCTGCGGTCCTTGGAGAGCGCGAGCGCCCCGGCATCGATGAGCAGCCGATGCTCGGCCGGGCGGCGGCCGATGACGCTGGCGAGGACGGTCACGGCGATGTCCCCGAGCCCGCAGGAGAAGCGCTGCGCCTGGAACAGATCGCCGAACATGTAGACGCCGGGACGCATTTCGGTGATGCCGGCGAGCGTCTCGGCGTGCAGCGCCGTCGGCGTGCTGCCGATCGAGACGATGCCGACGGTGTGGCCCGCGGCACGCAGCCGTTCCGCGGCCGCCACCGAAGCTGCCCGTTCCGCCTCCGCCACCGCGGCGATGGCGGCGGGGCTGGTGGCGGCGTAGCTGTGCCCGGCATGGGTCAGCACGCCGGCCAGGGCCGGGCCGAGCGCGTCGGCGAGCAGCGGCAGGCGCGCATCCTCCGGCCCGACGCCGCCGCGCCCCTCGCCGCAATCGATCTCGATCAGCGCGCCGACGCCGCCTCCCGCCGCGATCGTGTGGGCCATTTCGAGATCGTCGGTGATCACCTTCACCGCCGCGCCGCGCCGGTTCAGCGCCGTCACCTCGGCCAGCTTCCGCGGCGTGATGCCGGCGGCGAGGATCTGATCCACGATGCCGTGCTCGGCGAAAAATGCCGCCTCGGCGAGCGTGGAGACGGTGACGCCGCCGCCGCGCATGGCCAGGCGCGCGATCTCGACCGATTTCGCCGTCTTCATGTGCGGCCGCAATGCGACGGCATGCCGTGCGACGGCGCGGTCCATGGCGGCGATGTTGCGCATCAGCACCGCGCGGTCGAGCACCAGGCACGGAGTACGCAGATCGCTCAGCCGCATGGTCGACCCTCCATCCCCGGCTTGCGCACGGCGCGCATCCGGCCACACTTCCCCTGGCGCGACAAGGGACGCGAGAGGACACGATGATCAACTACGCTTTCGAAGGACCGACCTGGGCCTCCAGCGTGATCACCTTCAGCTTCGCCACGCTCACCTACAGCCAGGACCTCGCGACCCCGTTCAGCGATCCGATCATCGCCGGCAGCCCCGGATATAACCTCGTCGAGCAGGCGCTGACCACGTGGCACCAGGTCTCTGGCCTTACCTTCGTGCTCGTGCCCGACAGCACGAATCCGGCGGCGGCGGCCGATATCCGCTTCGGCTATGCCAGCTTCCCGACCGCCGGCGGCGGCGAGATCGGCGAGACCGACTACAGCTACGACCCGACGACCGATCGCTTCCTCACCGATACGCTGGTGCGCCTCGAGGATCCCGCGTTCGACCCGCTCTCCGGCGGCGCCAACCCGACCTATGCCGGCACCGTCACGACGTTCGAGCAGGTCGCCCTGCACGAGATCGGCCACGCGCTCGGCCTCGACCATTCGACGGATCCGAACGCGGTGATGTACCCGGTCGCCAGCCCCGCCAACCCGACGCTGGATGCCTCCGACATCGCCGGGATCCAGGCCCTCTACCCCGCCACCGCGCCCTGCTTCGTCGCCGGCACGCGGCTCGCCACCCCGGCGGGGGAGCGGATGGTGGAGCGGCTGGCGGCGGGGGACCTGGTGCTCACCGCGTCGGGCGCGGTCCGCGCCGTCCGCTGGATCGGCCGGCGGCGCATCGTCCGCCCGCGTGGGGACGACGCGCCGGTGCGGCTCGCCGCCGGAGCGCTCGCCGAGGGCGTGCCGTCGCGCGATCTGCAGGTATCGGGCGATCACGCGTTCTGGTTCGCCGACGCGGGCGGCGTGCTGGTCGAGGCCAAGCACCTCGTCAACGGGCGCACGATCCGGCGCGTCTCGAACCGTGCCGCCGTGACCTACGTCCATGTCGAGCTCGACCGCCACGACGTGCTGCTCGCCGAGGGGGCGGCGGCGGAATCCTACCTCGATACCGGCAACCGCACCGGCTTCGACAATGGCGCGGCGGTCCCGCCCGCGCCCGGTCCGGCCTGCGCGCCACGCTGCCATCACGGTGCGGCGCTCGCCGCGATCAAGGCGCGCCTGCTCGTGCGGGCCGAGCGCGCCGGGCTCGCACTCTGCGACGATCCCGATCTCGCCCTCGTCATCCGCGGGCGCGTGGTGCGCCCCGCTTATGTCGCGGCGGGGCGGCACATCTTCGTCCTGCCCGCCGCGGCTTGCCGCCTGCGGCTCCGCTCGCGCGCCGCGATCGCGGCCGACGTCACCCAAGGCAGCGATCGGCGCCGGCTCGGCGTCGCGGTCGCGCTGGTGGAAGGCGACGCTGGGGACGAAGCCGGGGGCGTGGTGCAGCGGCTGGACGCCACGTTGCTGGCGGCGCTGAGCGGGTTCCACGCGCTGGAGCGGGCCGGCGAGCGGAGCTGGTGCTGGACCGACGGCGACGCCGAGCTCGCCTTCGCCGGCGCGGTCCGGCGCGTCGCCGTCACCCTGCAGGGGGCGCTGCGCTATCCCGTCAGCCGACCCGCTCGCCGGCGCGCAGCACCGCCCGCACCACCGGCAGCCCTTCATGCACCCGCACGCGCACGAGATCGGCGCGCAGCCCCGCTGCCAGCCGCCCCCGGTCGGTGAAGCCGGCCATCCGCGCCGGCCGTTCCGTGACCAGGGCGACGGCCGCGTGCAGGGGCAGGAGACCGGCGCGGACGCAGGCGAAGGCGGCCTCGATCAGGCTCGACGGCACGTAGTCGGAGGCGAAGGCGTCGACCGCGCCGGCGGTGACCAGGTCGGCGGCGGCGACGTTGCCGGAATGGGAGCCGCCGCGGACGATGTTGGGCGCGCCGGCGATCACCTGCATCCCGTGGCCCCGCGCCGCACGCGCGGCCGCCATGCTCACCGGGAACTCGCTGATGCCGATGGCGTCGGCGGCGTTTTCGGCCACCTCCTCCTCGGTGCGGTCGTCGTGGCTGGCGAGCGCGATGCCGCGCCCGGCGAGGCGGGCGAGCAGCGCCACGCGGTTCGGCGTGCGGACCCGCGCCCGCTGCGCGCGGGCGGTGGCGATCAGACGGTCGATGTCGAGGTCGGAGAACCCATCGCGGCGCTTGAGCGCGCGGTAATAGTCGAGGTCCGCGTACTGGCCGTAGCCCGGACAGTGATCCATGAGGCTGACGAGGCGCAGGCGCGGGTGCGCGGCCACCGGGTCGAACATCGCCAGCATGTCGGGTGCGGGCAGCTCGCAGCGCAGATGGAGGAAATGCTCCGCCTTGAGCAGGCCGGTCCCGGCCAGCGCGTCCAGATCGGCGATGCCCTCGTGGAAGGTCCGGATGCGCTCCTTCTCGAAGCCGACATCGCCGAGGCAGAGGGCGTCGAGCACCGTGGTGATGCCGGCGGCGATGCAGTGCGAATCGTGGGCGAGCAGCGCCGAGCGCGACGGCCAGCGCGCGTTCGGCCGCGGTGCCACCTGGCGTTCGAGGTTGTCGGTGTGCAGGTCGATGAGGCCGGGCAGCAGCAGGTCGCCCTCGAGATCGACGCCGCCGGCGACGTGCCCGGGCAGGATCTCGGCGATCGTGCCCGCGCGCAGGCGCACGCCGCCGAGGCAGGCGCCATCGGGCAGAACGAGCTGGGCATTGCAGAAAATCGTCTCTGGCATGCGGGCTCCTGGAGCGGGAGAGAGCACGCCGCGCCGGATGGGATGGCTCCCGGAGTAGGACTCGAACCTACGACCCAGCGGTTAACAGCCGCTTGCTCTACCGACTGAGCTATCCGGGAACGACCGGAGCTCGTATAGCGAAGCGCCGCGGCGGACGCAAATGGGCTGGCGGCCGGCCGCGAGATGGGCGAAAACCGAGCCGCGCGAGAGTGGCGGAACGGTAGACGCAGCCGACTCAAAATCGGCCGACGCAAGTCATGGGGGTTCGAATCCCCCCTCTCGCACCAGCCCGGTCGTTCCATGCTAGACTCGGAGCATGTTTTTCCGCGCGATCGAAGATGTGAACCGCCGCCGGCTGCTGCGCTGGCGATCCGGCCTGGCTGTTGCCACCGCCGCGCTGTTCGCGCTGACCGCGGGCGCCGGCACGCTCGGCCTGTCCAAATTGCTGCTGGCGGTGGTCTCGACCGTCAGCGTGTTCGTTCTGTTCGGGCTGATCTACACGTTCGTCTGATCCGCATCTTTTCCGGACCTGCCGGGGGAGCACCGCCATGCCGGACGATTCCCACGCCACCCATGACGTGCTGAACCAGGCGGGCGATCTCGCCGA